>CADBOL010000068.1 GCA_902796295.1 Oscillospiraceae bacterium | reverse complement strand
GCTCTGCGCAGGGCATACGAAAGCGGAGTCATTCTCTCCGGATACAGCTCCGGCATGATGTGCTGGTTCGCCGAGGGATACGATGACTGCGGCGAAAACGGCGCGTTTATGTTTGTTGAATGTCTCGGAATCCTTCCCTACGCCGCCTGCCCCCATTTTCAGGGCGGAGAATGGCACACCTTTGAAGAAGCGCTTAAAGGCAGGACTTTTTCGGGGTTTGCCGCGGATAACGGCGCCGCTCTTGTTTACAAAGACGGTGAGTTTTCCGTTATTTACGGAAACGAAGGCGGAAGAGTTTATTATTTTGACAAAGACAAAAATCACGGAAAAGAGATATACGGCGGAATTGAGCCGGTCTGAATTATGAAATACAATCCCGATATAATCAAAAGCAACAGAAAAACCGTTTCTCTTGAAATCAGGGCCGACGGCAAGCTTACCGTCAGAGCTCCTCAGAGAATGACATACAAAGAAATAGAAGCATTCGTGAATTCAAGGTCGGCGTGGATTGAGAAAACTCTTGAGAAATACCGGAATGTCACCGGAAACCCCGTGACTCCCTATACTCCCGAGGAGATTGAAGAATTCACCCGCATCGCAAAAGCCGTCATTCCCCAGAGAGTTGAATACTACGCGAAGATGATGGGCGTGACCTACGGCAAAGTGAGCATCCGCCACCCTAAAACTATGTGGGGCAGCTGCTCATCAAAGGGAAATCTCAGCTTCAGCTGTCTGCTCACGCAGATGCCGCCCGAAATAATGGACAGCGTTGTTGTGCATGAACTGAGCCACAGGAAGCATATGAATCACTCAAAAGCATTTTATGATGAAATACTGAGGATAATGCCCGATTACCGCGAACGTGAGCGGTGGCTTAAAGAAAACGGTCTGAATTATTCAAGGAGGCTGCCTAAATGAATACAGAAAAAACAAACCGCGAAAAGTATTTCGCGTTTATGCTGATTGTTATGGGTGTATTCGGTCTGCTTGTCATACTCTGGCGGCTGACCTGCTATCAGTTTGAGTATGACCCGAAGCACTACCCCGTTGATTACGGCGCATATAATGTGCTCTCATATTTCACTATTCAGTCCAATATCTTTTCATCGGTATATCTGGTAATAAAAGGATTTGCCGTTAACGGCTCCGGAAAAGCGAAAAAATTCGCTTTCAACCCGACCGTAACTCTCTTTGTCACAACCTATATCATAATTACCGGCCTTGTTTACTGCTCGGGATTCCCGCTGAAAATGTCTCCTCCGCTCCACTGGAACACGGCATACAGGGCCATGCACAGCTTCACTCAGATATTTCATCATGTGATAATGCCCCTGTTTATGACGGTGCTTTTCTTCTTCCCGTCAACAGAGGAAAAGATAAGCAAAAAAGCCGTCTTTCTCGCGGGAATATATCCTTTTGTATATTCTGTTTTCTCAATAATACGCGGTGCCGTCGGCAGGATGCATTTTTATGCTTATCCGTTTTACAGGCCCGATTTCTTTACCGACCTGCTGATGAAGGGCAAAGAAGTGTCTCTTCCGCTTTCATACATTCTCATGCTCCCCGCGCTTGTACTCGGAATCGGATTATTCATAGCGGCGGCGGCAATTCTGAGAATCCTTTACAACAGAAGAATAAAATCAAAATACGGTAAAGAGGAAAAATAGCCGTGGTTATTTTTCCCGGACATATTCTGATACAGGTGTATTTTGCTTATTAAACTGTTTAAATCATAACCGTTCCGCTGTATAATGCGGATAAACCGGAAACAAAAAACATTTACCGGAGAAACGGAGATGATATCTATGAAAAAACTCTGTAAGAGCAGAACAGACCGTAAAATAGCCGGCGTATGCGGCGGAATAGCCGAATATATCGGGATTGATTCCACCCTTGTGCGTCTCGCGCTTGTTTTATTCTGCCTCGCGGGCGGAAGCGGTTTCATTCTCTATCTCATAGCAGCGCTCATAATGCCGGAGGAATAAGCTCCATTATCCGCGCAAAAAGCTGCAAAGAAAACAAGGTGATTTAAAATGCTAAGGATAGAACATCTGACAAAAATCTACGGCGACAAGAAGGCGGTTGATGACCTATCGCTTCACATCCGCCCCGGCGAGATTTACGGCTTTATCGGCCATAACGGAGCCGGTAAAACCACCACTCTCAAAAGCTGCGCCGGAATACTGAGATTTGACTCCGGAGAAATCTTTATCGACGGCAAATCAATTAAAGAGCAGCCGCTTGAGTGCAAAAAGATTATTTCGTATATCCCGGATAATCCCGATTTATACAACTATATGAGCGGGATCAAATTCCTTAATTTTGTGGGAGATATCTTTGAGGTACCCCAGGAAGACAGGCGTGAAAAAATCGACAGATACGCCGAAATGTTTGAAATCAAAGGCGATCTCGGAGATTCAATTCAGTCATATTCTCACGGTATGAAGCAGAAACTCGCGGTAATATCCGCGCTGATTCACTCACCGAAACTCATCATCATGGATGAGCCGTTTGTCGGCCTTGACCCGAAATCGGCATTTTCGCTCAAGGGCGTTATGCGCGAAATCTGCGATGGCGGCGGCGCGATATTCTTCTCAACCCATGTGCTCGAGGTTGCGGAAAAACTCTGCGACAAGATAGCGATTATCAAAAACGGCCGGCTTATCAGACAGGGCACCATGGAAGAGGTGCGCGGCGATTCGTCGCTTGAATCGGTCTTCCTTGAGCTGGAGGGATGAATATGTTCAGAATTCTCTTCAAAAAGCAGATGACCGAGCTTTTCAAATCATATTTCATAAACCGTAAGACGGGTAAACTGAGGCCCAATAATCAGATTGCGCTTTTTATCCTCATGTTTATCGGGATACTCGCTATGCTGTCCGTATCTTTTTCCGGGCTCTCAAAAACTCTGGCGCTGAACCTTGTGCCCGACGGATACTCAACGCTTTATTTTGAACTGCTCGGGGCGGTATCAATAGGTTTCGGAGTATTCGGCTCGGTTTTCAGCTCATATGAAATGCTCTACAACGCAAAGGACAACGATTTCCTGCTCTCAATGCCGATAAAGCCGTCAACACTGCTCGGCTCAAGGCTGATGAGCTCGTTTCTGCTGAGCATAATATATGAAGCGGTAATATATGTGCCCGCTGTAATTGAGTATTGCAGATACAGCGGAGTAAACGCGGCGAATATCGTATTCCCCGGCCTTAATCTTTTTATTTCCGCCTTTGCCGTGCTCGCTCTGACCTGCCTTTTCGGCTGGTTCATGGCGGCAGCCGCGAGCAGGATGAGAAACAAAAACACCTTCACGATTCTGGCGTCGCTCCTTGCGGTGGGGATTTATTACTTCATAATGTTCAGAGTAAACGACCTGATAAATAACGTTATCGCAAACCCCGATATTATTGAGACAAAAATCCGCCGCTTCGCTGTGCCTCTGTGGCTTTTCGGCAGCGGCTCGCAGGGAAATTTACTTCACTTTTTCCTTTTCATACTGCTGACAGCGGTAATACTGATTATCACGGTCTCTCTGATGTCGGTATCGTTTATCCGCCTTGCCACGGCGAACAAAGGCCTTAAAAAGAAAGGATTCCGGTCTGATTCCATCAGATCGGGCAGCAAGAAATCCGCTCTTCTCCGCAAGGAGGCAGGCAGATTCTTCGGCACTCCGATTCTTTTCCTCAACGCGGGAATCGGGCTGCTCATAGGCCCGGCGGTATCGGTTATCGCTCTGGTGAAATCAAGCGCTCTCACGGCGGCGCTTTCTTCGCTCCCCTCAAAGGAGATTGCCGCCGGTCTGATTCTTTCGGCAGTCTGCTTTATTTCTTCAATAGGCGAAATAACCGCCTCTTCCGTTTCGCTCGAAGGCAAATCACTATGGATTATTCAGTCACTGCCCGTTAAAACCGAGGATGTCCTGCGCTCAAAAATCAAGCTTGATTTTATACTCAGCTTTGTTTCGTCGGGAATATCCCTCCTGATTATGTCCGCGGCGTTTCGCATAAACCCCGTCACGGCAGTGCTGATGCTGGTCGCGGCGGCGTTAAATATCCTGCTCGTTTCATGTATCGGCCTTATGATAAACCTTATGAAACCGGATCTGAGCTGGACAAACGAGATGATACCCGTAAAACAGGATCCGCCGGTTATTTACTCCATGCTCGCCGGAATGGCACTCTCGGCACTTCCCGCCGGTATCTCGGCGGCGCTGATGATGATCCCGTCATATATTGCCGTATCGGTTTCGGCGGCTGTTTACATATGCGCGCTGATTCCGGTAATAAAGTGGCTCAAAAACAAAGGCACAGAGCTTTTTTCAACCCTGCAGTAAACAAAAACGGACTGCCGTCCGGAGCATTAATCGCTCCCTCGGCAGTCCGCTTTTTTATTTTTTCGCAAAATGCATTATATTCGCGCAAATCAGCTTGTCATAATCGACGGTGTGAAAGAGCGAGCCGTCGGGCAGAGGATAAACGCAGACATCCTCGGCTTCGTTATCATAATTCGGGAGCGTGCGCACAAACTCGGTCTTTACCTCACCGCTCTCCGGATTCACGGCATATATCACCTCTTCGGTCGGGGGATCTTTGCAGTCATATGAAAGATAGAGAATCCCGTCATAAACCGAGCCGCCCTGAATACGGTGAATCTGCTCACTCAGAGATATCGCCTTAATAAAAGTCATCGTTTTCAGGTCATATTGGAGTAATTCATCCACCGGGTTGAATTTTGAGGTGTATAAAAAGCCGTTTTCCCTGTCAACGGCGCACCAGGGGATTCCGTCATCAAGATACTCGCTTGTCATATCATAATATGTTCCGGTATATTCAAGCGTTTCGCAGTCATAGAGCAGGATAAAATTGTAAAGATATCCTTCACCGTCAATATCGCCCTCAACCGGGGCATAGATAAAGCCGTCCGCGCAGTCAATCCCGCCGATATGATTGCTGCCGTATTTATCGTGAAACTCAGCCGGCACCCTGCCGCTTTTCATCTTTTTGCAGTTCATACCGAGGTCGAATTTCGCGAGACCCGTGAAATTCACCGCGGTCATCGAGCCGGATGTATAGAAGTATTCACCGTCACAGCAGAGCCCCTGAGCGGAATACATTGAGACAACGGGGCTGAGCTTCTGTTTCTTTACAAGCGTGTGGGAATCAGATACGCCGACAGTGCCGAAGCCCAGTATATAGCCGAAAATCAAAGCGAGCGAAGTGAAAAACGCAGTTATTTTTTCCATTCTTTCTCTTTCCTTTTATAATATCAGTACCGGGTTCCGAAAAGCGTATTAGCGTTTTGCCTTGTAATTTCAAGGATTTCTTCGGGGGTAGTATTCCGCGCCTGCGCGAGCACCTGAGCAGTATAAATAATGTATGATGAGTCATTGCGCTTTCCCCTGAACGGGACCGGCGTCATGTAGGGGCAGTCTGTTTCCGTAAGCAGTCTGTCCGCCGGGACAAACGCCGCGACCTCAAGAGGCTTTCGCGCGTTTTTGAATGTTACGGCTCCTCCGAGCCCGATATACATGCCTGTATCAATCACTTCTCTTGCGGTTTCAACCGAGCCGGAGAAACAGTGGACAACGCCCTTCGGCCTATACTTTTTCAGGAGCGCAAGCGTATCCTCATGCGCCTCTCTGTCGTGAACTATTACAGGCAGATCAAGCTCATTCGCGAGGATGATCTGCTCCTCAAAAACCTTTATCTGTGTGTCTCTCGGAGAAAAATCGTAATGATAATCAAGACCTATCTCTCCCACAGCCACGCAGTTTTCTTCAAGCAGCATGGGCCTGAGAAGGTCAAGGTAATCCTCCTGCGCGGCGGACGCTTCATGAGGATGAACTCCGCAGGCGGCTTTTATGAACGGATACTTTTCCGCAAGCTCAAGAGAAACATGAGACGAGGCAATATCCGTGGCGCAGTTTATTACGCCGCATATACCTTTATCGGGCAGGGAAGAAATCAATTCTTCCCTGCCCTCGTGAAATGACTCGTCATTGTAATGCGCGTGAGAATCGTAAATATTATTCATTATCTCACCTTTGTGCCGGGTTTTACTCCGTCAACAAATATAACCTTTACTCCGTCATCTCCCGCGTCGGCGGCGAGAATCATGCCTCTGCTCTCAACTCCGCAGAGAACCGCCGGCTTGAGATTTGACACAACAATCACTTTTTTGCCTATAAGCTCTTCCGGCTTGTAGTATTGCGCGATTCCGCTCGCGACTGTTCTGTCCTCGCCCGTACCGTCATCGAGAGTCAGCTCGAGCAGTTTCTTCGCTTTTTTTACGGGCTCGCATTTCTTAATCTGAGCTACTCTCAGGTCAACCTTAGCAAAATCGTCTATGCCTATCTTTGCGATTCCCTCGATTTCATCCTTAATCGGGTTTGACGGCGCTTTATTGAGAGAAGCGAGCTCCTCAAGCTCTTTTTCGGGGTCAAGACGCGGGAATATTATCTCTCCCTTGACAACCGTAAATGTCTCTTCTCTGCCGAAAGAAGCGCACTCATCCCAGTCCGAAACCGGCCCGAGGCCGAGCTGCTCACGGATTTTAACGCTTGTTTCGGGCATAAACGGAGCGATAAATACACTGATGATTCTTATGCTCTCACACAGATTATACATCACCTGAGCAAGACGGGCGCGGTTGCTCTCATCCTTCGCGAGAGCCCAGGGAGCCGTCTCATCGATATATTTATTTG
>CADBOL010000067.1 GCA_902796295.1 Oscillospiraceae bacterium | reverse complement strand
TGTGATATAATCAATTAATAACTATCACACGGAGGAAACAATATGGCAAGCGAACTGAAATACTGGGAAAATCCGTATATCATAAAAGAAAACAAGGAGGACGGGCACAACAACGCCCTTCCACGCAAATCGGCGAAGGAGGCTCTCGCGGGCGCTCCCGCGCCGGATTATCTCTGCCTCAACGGCACCTGGAAGTTTTACTGGCAGACGGGTGTTGACAATGTGCGCACGGATTATTATGCAGAGGGGTTTGACGACAGCTCCTGGGATGATATAGAGGTACCCTCTCTCTGGCAGCTAAAGGGATACGGCAAGCCGGTTTATCTCTGCGCCTTTTTCCCGAAGGCGATCTCGACCGTTAAATCAGAGATACCCAAAATCAGCCATTCGCTCAACGAAATCGGCGTTTACCGCCGCAGCTTCACTCTGCCCGAGAGCTTTGAGGGCAAAGAGATTTTCATAAATTTCGGCGCCGTCAAGGCGGGATTCTTCCTCTACATAAACGGCAGGAAGGTCGGCTATTCCCAGGGCTCAATGACCCCCGCCGAGTTTGATGTGACGGATTATGTCATTCCCGGTGAGAATCAGCTGACCGTCGAGGTTTTCCGCTACACGGACGGCACCTATCTCGAGGATCAGGATATGTGGTTCCTCAGCGGTATCTACAGGGATGTCTATCTCTACGCCGAGGAAAAGATCTGCATCAGGGATTTCTTTGCCGACGCCACCCTCTCCGATGATTATAAAGACGGGATCCTCAATCTCGAAATCACTCTCGCGAATTACGGCGAAGAGGCAGACTGCACGGTTGAGGCGGCGCTTGTCGATAACGGCAAGGCATCGGCAGTTCTCAGCAAATCCGTAACTGCCCGAAACGGCAAGACTGTCATAAAAGCAAAATACGAGGTTGAAAATGTAAGGCAGTGGAGCGCGGAAACTCCCGAACTCTATAACCTTGTGATAGGGCTCAAAAAGGGCAAGAAGACTCTCTCGGCAAAGGCAATCAGAGTCGGTTTCAAAAAAGTCGAAATCAAAGGGAATGTCTTTTATATCAACGGAAAGAAAGTAATCATAAAGGGTGTCAACAGACACGATTTTGACCCCGATAACGGCTGGGCAACCCCGCTCGAGAGATATGAGCAGGATCTGTATCTCATGAAGCGCGCCAATATAAACGCGATACGTACCAGCCACTATCCCAACAAAGAGATTCTCTATGATATGGCGGATGAGCTCGGATTCTATGTGATGGATGAGGCGGATGTCGAGTCACACGGCGTGCGCCGCAAAAACTGCCCGGGCGACAACCCCGATTTCAAGGATGCGGTGGTTGACAGAGCTCAGAGGATGGTCCTTCGCGACAGAAGCCACGCCTGCATATGCTTCTGGTCACTCGGCAACGAGGCGGGCGACGGCATTGATTTCAAATATGAAAAGGATGCGATTTTAGCTCTCGACAGGAGCCGCCCGATTCATTATGAAGGCGATTTCGATTTCACAAAATCCGATTTCATCTCAAGGATGTATCCCACGGAAAAGATTGTCGAAAGACTTGTCAATCAGCAGGAAGTCAAAATCACTCCCTATGACAATGTGGCAAACGCTCTCGCGGCAGATAACAAACCCGTGCCGGCATCCGTTTACGCCACACACCCGGTTATCTACTGCGAATACGCCCACGCTATGGAAAACAGTCTCGGCAACTTCAAGGAGTATGTCGATGACTTTGAAAAATACGATCATATGACAGGCGGATTTATCTGGGATTATGTTGACCAGAGTATCCGCGTGAAAGAAAACGGCGAAGAAAAATGGCTCTACGGCGGAGACTTCGATGAGGGCAGCACCAGCTATTATTTCTGCGCAAACGGAATCATCACTGCCGACAGAATGCCGCAGCCCTCTTACTGGGAGGTCAAAAAGGTCTATTCAAATCTTGAGGTTACAGACTGCGACGCGGCAAACGGCAAAATCACGATAAAGAATAAGAATTATTTTGTCGATACATCCGACTGGACTTTTGCCTGGTCTCTCGCCGTTGACGGAGTACCCGTTGAAAAAGGCGAGCTTGTTGACCTTGTGATTCCGCCGATGACGGATGAAACGGTAATCCTGCCTTACAAGGCGTCAAAATACCCCGACGGGGAGCTTATTCTCACCGTTTCGTTCTTACTTAAAAGCGACAAGCCCTGGGCCGGAAAAGGCTATGAAACGAGCTTTTCGCAGATAGTTATCAGAGAAAAGGCGGCCGCGGATGTCAAGCCCGCGCAGGGCGACCTTAAATTCCTGCAAAAGGGCAAATCTGTTTCCGTTAAAGGAGAAGGCTTCTCCGCCGAAATCGCAAACGTCGCCCTCTCGTCGCTCGTTTACGGCGACAGGGAATATCTCGCGAAGCCCATGAAGCCCGACTTTTTCAGAGCTCTCACCGACAATGACAGGGAGTATCTCAACTTTGCTCCCTATGTCGCGGGAATTCATCCTCTCTATCAGTGGAAGCGCACGACGGCGATGACCTACGCGAAATCCGTCAAAGCCGCCTCGACCCCCTCGGGCGTTGAGGTTAAAGTCGGCTGGTCCGCTCCGTTTGTATCCGGAGTATCCACAACATATCTCTTCGCTCCCGACGGCGATGTTACCGTGTCTCACTCGGCAAAGGGACTCTTCCTTCCGATGCTCAAGGTCGGTGTCAGAGTCGGTCTCGTTCCGTCTCTCGAAAACGCGGAATGGTACGGCAGAGGCCCGCAGGAGACATATATTGACAGAAAGACAGGCGCGAGGATAGCGATTCACAGGGCAAGCGTCGATGAGCTCGAGCACAGATACATGAGGCCTCAGGAAAACGGCCACCGCACGGATGTGCGCTCTCTTACAATCACCGACGCGCAGGGCGGCGGCATAAGAATCGACAATATGGGCACG
>CADBOL010000066.1 GCA_902796295.1 Oscillospiraceae bacterium | reverse complement strand
ACTCCGCAGGTCTTTGCCGCGCTGTCAAGTGTTTTGGCGAGCTTTACGGCATCCTTGTCATCGGCCGATGCGAGTATCATTGCGGCCGGCGTTACGGAAATACGCTTGTTGATAATTGGAATACCGAGCTCTTTTTCTATCTGCTCGCCCGTCGTGACAAGATTCTCCGCATATTTTGTGATTTTGTCATAAACCTTGCGGCACATGACATCTGAATCCGAGTGGCAGCAGTCAAGAAGGGAAATGCCCATCGTGATGGTGCGCACGTCGAGATTCTCATCCTGTATCATTGTAATGGTTTCAAGTATATCTCTTGCGTTAAGCATAGTTCACCTCAGACAGTGTGCATTGCGTTGAAAATATCCTCGTGCATCGCGTGGATGGAGAGATTCATCTCTTTGCCCATCTTTGAAAGGTCATCGGCAAAATCGGTGAAGGGAACACTCGATTTTGATATATCGACCATCATGATCATGGCAAACATATCCTGCAGTATCGACTGAGTAACCTCAAGCACGTTTATATCGTTTTCCGCGCATTTTGCGGCAACCTTGGCGAGTATGCCGACCATATCTTTGCCTATAACAGTTATTACCGCTCTCATTTTATTCCTCCGTCAAGTCCGGGGATTTCGCCGATATCGGATACTACGCAATCCGCGTTTGTTTCAACATTTTTTTCTTTTGTGAAAAGGCAGCCGTATGTGCCCGCGTTTTTGCCCGCCATCACATCGAGCTCCCTGTCGCCGACCATGAGAGTTTCATCTTTATCGAGCCCGTATTTGCCGAGCAGATAAAGCACCCCGTCGGGAGCGGGCTTCGGTGTGAATCCGTAAGAGGAATCAACGCACTCGGTGAAATAATCCAGCAGGCCGTAAGCGCCGAGATAATGCTGAGAGCTCTCGTGACCGCGGTGCGAAAAGAGAAACTGTTTCGCGCCTGAGCGGTTTAATTCTTCAAGAGTTTTCAGCGTATTTTCAAAGGGGACGGCGGCCGGCTCCATATCATATATATGCTCAAACTCGCTGTGGCGGCGCGCCATCTCTTCGGTGACGCCGTAATGAGCATAGCAGGTTTCAAAAGAAATCTCAAAGAGGGATTTCGCCTCGGCATAATCCACGCCGATGCCCCGCTCCTCCATCATCATCTGAAACGCCTTTGTGATATGGGGATAGCTGTCAAACAGCATGCCGTCAAAATCCCAGATATAGTTTTTAAACATCGGCGTAACCGTCGGGGTTTGATGACTGCCAGCGCCAGGAATCCTCGCACATCTCGTCAATATCTCTCTCCGCCTTCCAGCCGAGCTCGCGCCCCGCTTTTGAAGGATCGGAGTAACAGGTGGCAAGGTCTCCCGCTCTTCTGGCGGCAATTTCATATTTCAGAGGATGTCCGCAGGCTTTTTCAAAGGCGTGAATGACATCAAGCACACTGTAGCCTTTGCCTGTGCCGAGATTATAGGTGAAGCAGCCTGTTTCATCAGCTATTTTTTCCACAGCTCTGATGTGGCCGATAGCAAGATCGACAACATGGATGTAGTCTCTCACGCCCGTGCCGTCGGGAGTGGGGTAGTCATCTCCGAAAACGGTGATATGATCGAGCTTACCGACAGCGACCTTTGCGATATAGGGAACGAGATTGTTGGGAATGCCGTTCGGGTCCTCGCCGATTCTGCCGCTCTTGTGAGCGCCGATGGGATTGAAATATCTCAGCAGGCAGATGCTCCAGGAATTGTCGGCGGCGTATGTATCTCTGAGAATTCTCTCGATATAGAGCTTTGTCGTGCCGTAGGGATTGGTTGTCTTTCCCTCGGGCATATCCTCGCGCAGAGGTGATTCGTTTTCGGCTCCGTAAACGGTGGCGGATGAAGAGAATACTATTCTCTTGCAGCCGGCGTCTCTCATTGCTTCAAGCAGGGTAACCGTGCCTCCGATATTGTTGTCATAATATTCAAGCGGCTTCTGTACGCTTTCTCCGACTGCTTTGAGGCCCGCGAAATGAATAACGCCGTCAATTCTGTTTTCGGAAAACACTTTATCGAGAAAAGCTCTGTCGCGGATGTCTCCGTTATAAAACTTCGCGCTTTTGCCGGTGATTTCCTCTATGCGTTTTATACTTTCGCTCTTGCTGTTGCAGAGATTATCGAGTATAATGGTATCGTAGCCCGCATCGAGAAGCTCAACGCAGGTGTGCGAGCCGATGAATCCGGCGCCGCCGGTAACAAGAATAGTCATACAAAAGCCCCCTTGAGATAATTTTTTCTTACTTATTATATATTATCGAAAAACAAAAATCAATGTAACTACATACAATATTTAACCGATTGTGAGGAAAATCAATGTTTAATCTAACAGACGCCGAAACCGTGAAATCCATATTGTCGGAGAGCGGATTCAGATTCTCCAAAAGTCTCGGTCAGAATTTTATAATAAACCCGACGGTGTGCCCGGAGATGGCGGAAAGATGCGGAGCGGACAAAGAGAGCGGAGTGCTCGAAATAGGTCCCGGTATGGGAGTGCTCACGCAGGAGCTCTGTCTGCGCGCAAAGAAAGTGGCTGCCATAGAGCTTGACAAACGGCTTCTGCCCGTGCTTGACCGCACGCTCGGCGAATTCAGCAATCTCACGATAATAAACGCCGACGCGATGAAGACAGATCTCAACGAATTGATTGATACGCATTTCCCGGATATGGATGTATATGTCTGCGCCAATCTGCCCTACTACATCACATCTCCGGTTATTATGAAACTGCTCGAGAGCAGGCTCAGGATAAAATCGCTGACCGTAATGGTGCAGAAGGAATGGGCCGACAGAATCCTATCACCCGTCGGCAGTCGTGAGGCGGGGGCGGTGACTGTCGCCGTTAATTATTACGCGGTGCCCGAAAAGCTTTTCGGAGTATCCAAAAACTCGTTTATGCCGGCGCCGAAGGTTGACAGCACCGTGATAAAACTGACTCTCAGAGAAAAGCCTCCCGTAGATGTAAAGGATGAAAAGCTGTTTTTCGGTATAGTAAAGGCGGCCTTCGGTCAGAGAAGAAAAACGGCGGTGAATTCTCTCTCATCCGGTCTCGGTATGCCGAAGGCGAAAATCGCAGACGCTCTCGCCGGATGCGGGTTTGACCCGAATATCCGCGCCGAGACAATGACAATGGAAAATTTCGCATCCCTCGCGGACAGATTATCGGATAATATGTGACATTCAAAAACAAAACCACCGTTTTGACCGGTGGTTTTATTTTTACCCTGCCTTGTGGATAATGCGTTGACCGACATCTTCCGGGCAGAGAAGTTTATAATT
>CADBOL010000065.1 GCA_902796295.1 Oscillospiraceae bacterium | reverse complement strand
CCCTCTTCATCCTTGTCGTGTGAGGTGAAAACCTCAGCTCTCTCGCCCAGGCGCCCCTCAAATGTGTCGGTGTGAAGATCGTATTTTGATTCGCCGTCCTTATTGCAGGCAATCGGCTCAAAAACTTCGTAGGCAACCGGAAGTATCTTATCCGCGAGCTCCGAGGAATTCTTTGTAATAAGATATTTCATTATATCCGGCAGGATATCGCCGGCCAGTTTCAGTATGGTGGATGTTGACAGCGGCCAGACTTTGTTTCCCTCACTGTCATACAGAGGGAAAGTATTCATTCCGCTGACAATTATATACGCCGTTTTTTCATCTGAGGCAAATGCGGGGATAAAGACCGAAAATAAGATTACCGCGCAGAGAATCAGCGAAATGATATTTCTGAAATTCTTTTTCATTATTTATTTCCTCCTCGGTTTATCTGTCAAAATACAGCTTTTTTACATTGAGAGTGCCGCTGCTATCCGTCTCTCCGAGCCCGAGAAACACATTTTCGGGGGAATATACTTTGTAAAGCGTATCAGCTTTACAATCCTTAAGCCTGTCTGCCGAGAGAAATCCGCCGTTTGAGAATCTTTTTGCCTGAGCTTCGGAGACTGTGATCCCGGGATAGTCTTTATATAATAAATCAACAGGCATGATACGCTCTTCAAGGCTGCCTTTTTCTGCCGCCCCGGCGAGGTCTGTCAGAGAGACAGAATCATCCTCTGTAAAGCCATTAGCCTTTACTCTTCTGAGCGAGGTTAATACGGCTCCGCAGCCGAGTTTCCGGCCTATATCATCCGCCAGGGAGCGGATATATGTTCCCGATGAGCAGTCAACCTCAACGGTGTAGATTCCGTTTTCTTCGTCACAGGAAATTACCCGCAGGTCATAAATAGTAACTTCTCTTTCGGGCCTTTCGATTTTTATGCCCTGCCTTGCGAGAGAATAGAGTCTTTTGCCGTTTACCGAAACCGCCGAATACATCGGGGGAGTCTGCTTTATCCTGCCTTTGAAGCTTTCTGCCGCCGCTTTGAATTCCCCGGTTTTTACGCTGAATTCTTTTTCCTCAATCACGGTGCCGGTGATATCAAGCGTGTCGGTGACGGTGCCGAGTTTTATCCCTGCTGTATAGGATTTATCTGTATCGGGTATTAAATCGCTGAATCTGGTTGCTCCGCCGAGCAATACGGTCATGACTCCCGTCGCCATAGGGTCGAGAGTGCCGCAGTGGCCGCATTTTTTTATGCCCGTAATCCTTCTGACCTTCGCAACGACATCAAACGAGGTCCAGTCCCGGGGTTTGTCGATAATAAGTACACCGGACATCAGGTTATTATGGCGGATAATACAGTCATAGGTTCGGTTTGCGCGTGCGGGATATCCGTCATTTCCTCCGTAAAAATTATATAGGCGGGCCGTTATTTTGTCAATAAATAAATTCTTGCATTATAATGTAATGGATGATATAATATTTCAGTTAATGAAAGGAATATTTGGATATGCGTCGTAAAAAATGGCTTATAACTAAGGGAGACAAAGAGCTTGCCTCCTACGCATCCGAGCAACTGAATATAGATCCTCTGGCTGCCCTTATCCTCTCGTCGAGAGGCCTGAATTCCGCTGAAGAATTAGAGACATTTTTTGACAAAAACTCACCCATGACGGTTGACCCGTTTTCAATCAGGGATATGGACAGAGCTGCCGCGAGAATCAACAGGGCGCTCGACAATTTTGAAATGATATGTGTTTACGGTGACTATGACGCCGACGGTGTAACCGCCACTGCGCTGCTCTATTCATTCCTTGAGAGCAGGGGAGCAAATGTCACAAGATACATACCCGACAGGATTAATGAAGGTTACGGACTCAATAACGATGCCATCGATAAGCTCAAAGAGCGCGGGGTAAAGCTGATTGTTACGGTTGACAACGGAGCTACCGCGATAGACGAGGTTGCCCACGCTTACGAAGCAGGGCTTGAAGTGGTTGTTACCGATCATCACAAGGTCGGCGATACTCTTCCCGAGTGCGCCGCGGTGGTTGACCCTCAGAGAAGCGACTGCACCTGCCCGTTCAAAGAGATGGCCGGTGTCGGAGTGGCATTCAAGCTTGCCTGCGCGATAGAGGGGGATTCGTATGACGAGATCCTTGAGGAATACGGTGAGCTTGTCGCAATAGGCACGATAGGAGACGTTGTCTCTCTCACGGGCGAAAACAGAGTGATGGTGAGAAGAGGCATAAACGCGATAAACGAGCATCCGGGCATAGGCGTTTCCGCGCTGATACAGGCGGCGGGAATAGGTGACAGATATATCACATCATCCTCGGTTGCGTTTACGCTCTGCCCGCGTATCAACGCCGCCGGCAGGATGGGCAGCGCCGATATCGCCCTCGAGCTTCTTCTCTGCGATGACCCGGAAACCGCCGGCGACATCGCGCAGAGAATAAACACAATGAATTACGAGAGGCAGACGACGGAAAACGGGATTTTTGTCAAAGCTGTCTCGCTTATGGAAGAGAATCCCGATATTCTCAATAAACGCATCATAGTAGTTGACGGTGAGGACTGGAATCAGGGAGTCATAGGCATTGTTGCCGCGAAGCTCACCGAAAAATACGGCAGACCGTCGGTTGTCATATCACGCTCGGGTGATGAGGCAAAGGGTTCCTGCCGCTCAATACCCGGTTTTTCGATCTATGAGGCGATTGACTCCGTTTCGGATATCCTCACTCATTACGGCGGCCACACTCTTGCCGCGGGTATAGGCCTCAAATCATCGGATATAGACTTATTCCGCAAAAGGATAAATGAATATGCCGCAGATAAGGAAATGCCTTTTGCGGTGCAGAGAATAGACTGCAAGCTTCAGCTCGGCAGCGTCAATGTTTCCATACTCTCGTCCCTTGAGGGGCTCGAGCCTTTCGGAGCCGACAACCCTCAGCCGGTATTCGGCCTTTTCGGAGTTACGATTGAAGATATCAACGGTATCGCGGAGGGCGGCAAACATATCAGACTTCTCGTTTCAAAAAACGGCAGCCGTCTCACGGCCGTGTACTTCAACATGCCCCAGAGAAGATTCCCGTTTGAAAAGGGCGATGTGGTTGACCTTGCGGTGAATCTTGAAAAGAATGTATATAATGACGAGCTCAGGGTTTCAACGGTCATCAGAGGCATAAGGCCCTCTGTTACCGATGAGACAAAGGTGCTTGAGAACATCTCTCTTTACGGCAGATTTTCGGGCAACGAAAAAATCACCCCGTCTCAGGCGGCAAAGCTGATGCCCGGCAGAGACATCCAGTCTCTCGTCTATAAATCGGTCAAGGCAAATCCGGTCAAAGACGGTTTCTGCGAGATGCTGTGTGTGCGCATGGGAGATGACGGTGAGAATCTCGGCAGATATATGACTGCCGTTGACAGTATGCTTGAAGCGGGAGTGCTCGCCTGCGATGATGACGGCAGGCTTTTTGCCCCGCAGTATTCGGGAAAGGCAAATCTCGACGAATCCCCGACCATGAAAAAACTCAGAGCGTTTTCAGTCTGATTATCATCCGGCAAAGAGCCGGCATAAACAGCCGAGGTAGATTATGAAACAGTTATCAAACGCGGCGGCCGATAAGTTCAGCACCCCGGAAGAGGGGATTGAGCTGCTGCTGAGTCTGCTTCAGAATTACAGTGAAGAAGAGAAGCAGGCGGTTAAAAAATCATATGCCTTCGCCTCGGAGGCTCATAAAAACCAGGTCCGTCTTTCAGGCGAGCCCTACATAATGCATCCTCTGAGCGTGGCGATTATCACCGCGCGTCTCGGCATGGATTCTTCATCTGTCGTGGCGGCGATGCTTCACGATACGGTTGAGGATACCGGCGTCACCATAGAGAATATCAGGGCGGAATTCGGAGAGACCGTTGCAGATCTTGTTGACGGCCTGACCAAGATTAAAAACGTTCAGACAAAGACCGACGACGCGGGCGAGGATGCCGTCTGGCTCGATCCCACAAGAGTTAAACAGCAGCAGCAGGCGGAGAATATCCGCAAGATGCTGCTCGCCATGAATAAAGATATCAGGGTGATTATCGTAAAGCTTGCGGACCGTCTTCATAATATGAGGACCCTCAATTACAAATCCGAGACCCGCAGGCGCGAGATTGCCCTTGAGACGATAGAGATTTACGCTCCGATAGCTCACCGTCTCGGTATCAGGCCGATTAAAGATGAGCTTGAAGATCTTTCAATCAGCTATCTTGACCCGGTCGCGTATAAGGAAATAGTCGAAAATCTCGAAAAACAGAGTCAGTCAAGGCTTGAATTCCTGGAGGATATCAAAGAGAGGATATCCGTCAGGGCAAAGGAGCTTGTGCCGAACGCTCAGGTCAGCGGACGAATCAAGACGGCTCACGGCATATACCGCAAGATGTATATGCAAAATAAAAACTTCGACCAGATTTACGATATTTACGCCGTGCGTATTATCGTGGAAACTGTCATTGACTGCTATAACTGCCTGGGTATCATTCACGATATGTTCAAGCCAATTCCCGGCAGATTCAAGGATTATATTTCAAACCCCAAGGCAAACATGTATCAGTCGCTTCATACGACCGTAATAGGCAGAGAGGGTATTCCCTTTGAGGTGCAGATAAGAACATGGGAAATGCACAGGACCGCTGAATACGGTATCGCGGCGCACTGGAAATACAAGCTCGGCATGACCGACGGCAAAACAAGCGTTGACGAGAAGCGTCTCTCGTGGGTGCGCGAGCTGCTTGAGAATCAGAAAGACAGCGAAGATGTCGAGGATATTGTCAACACCATCAAGTCGGACCTTGTGCCCGAGGAGATTTTTGTCTTCACGCCTAAGGGCGATGTTTTCTCGCTTCCCATGGGAGCGACCGTTATAGATTTTGCCTACGCCATTCACTCGGCGGTCGGAAACAAGATGGTCGGCGCCAAAGTTGACGGCAAGATCGTGCCGATTGACTATAAAGTCAAAACGGGCGAAATCATTGAAATCATTACTTCCTCTCAGCAGGGCAAGGGCCCGAGCAGAGACTGGCTCAATATTGTCAAGACCAGCCAGGCAAAGAGCAAAATCCGCCAGTGGTATAAGAGGGAAAAACGCGACGAAAATATCGAAGCCGGAAAATCCGAGATTGAGAAAGAATTCAGGCGCAGTTTCATCCGCCTGACAGATGAGGAGTATGAGCCCTTCATAGAGAAGATAGCGGAGAGACAGCACTGCAAGACGGTTGAAGATTTTTACGCGGCGATCGGATACGGCGGAATCACGCTCTCAAAGCTGATGCCCCGTATCAAAGAGGATTATCTCAAGCTCACGAAGCTCAACGAGCCGGCGCCCATTGTCAAAGCTCCTTCAAAGAAAAAGCAGAAATCCAACGAGGGCGTTATTGTCGAGGGTATTGACAACTGCCTTATCAAATTCTCAAGATGCTGCAATCCTCTGCCGGGCGATCCGATAATCGGTTTCATCACAAGAGGGCACGGCGTTTCAATCCACACGAGAAGCTGCCCGAATGTTCCCAAAGAGATTGCCCTTGTGCCGGAGCCCGAGAGATGGGTCAACGCCTATTGGGACAGAAACATAAAAGAGGAATTCAAGTGTACGCTCAAGCTTACCTGCCTGAGCAGAATCGGTATGCTCGCGGATGTTTCGGGCATGCTCGCAAATATGCATCTCATAATCAATGAGCTGAGCACGAGGCCCACCAAAGACGGACGCACGATTATCTTTGTCACAATAAGCCTTAACGGTCTCGAGCATCTGAATTCAACGGTCAAGCGGCTTGAAGGCATTTCGGGCGTGCTTGACATAGAAAGAACGGGTATCTGATATGAGAGCGGTTATTCAGAGGGTTACCTCATCGGAGGTTGCCGTTGACGGAGAGATAAAAGGGAAGATTTCAAAAGGTTTCAATGTGCTTCTCGGTGTTATGCAGGGTGACACAAAAGCGCAGGCGGATCTGCTCGCGGGCAAGATAGCGCGCCTGAGAGTTTTTGAGGATGAGGAAGAGAAAATGAATCTGAGCATCCTCGATGTTGACGGGGAAGTGCTCGCAATTTCGCAGTTTACTCTCTGCGCCGACCTCAAAAAGGGCAACCGCCCGTCATTCTTCCCTAGCGCACCGCCGGACGAGGCAAACGCGCTTTACGAGTATTTCTGCACCCGGCTTATTGCCGAGGGAGTCAGGAAGGTGGAGAAGGGCGTTTTCGGAGCCGATATGAAGGTCACGATAAACAATGACGGACCGGTTACGATAGTCATGGATACAGATATCTGGGATAAGAAGGATAAATGATGAAAGTCATACAGATAGATCCTCAGTATGAGGGATTCGCAAATTCATATCTGATAGTAGATGAGAGCACCGGAGAGGGAGCCCTCATTGACCCCGGCTGCTACCTTGAAAACGCGCAGGCGGCGGTAAGGGACAGCGCAGCGGCGCTGAAATACATACTGCTCACTCACGGCCATTTTGATCATATTCTCGGAGCGCATTCCGCAAAAGAGCTCACGGGAGCGAAGATAGTGATACACCCGGAGGATGAGAAGTGCCTTTCGAGCGAGTATTACAGCCTTCTCACAACATACCCGACCGAAGGGTGTGAGCTTATTCCCGAGAAGGCCGATATTCTTGTAAATGACGGCGATGAGATAAAGCTCGGAGAGACGGCAATCAGAGTCATGCACACTCCCGGCCACACGCCCGGGGGAGTATGCTATATAATAGAGAGCGGGAGAGTGATATTCAGCGGAGATACTCTTTTTCACTCTACAGCGGGCAGGACAGATAACATAGGAGGAGATTTTGAAAAACTCTGCTCTTCTCTTAAGAAGCTGATTGCCCTCGACGGTGATTACACCGTATTTCCCGGCCACAATATCCCCACTACTCTCGAGAGAGAAAGAACACGCAATTTTATCATAAGAAGGCTGAAATAATTGATAATCCGTATTTCGGGTCATGATTTTCACTATGAATGTGAGAATCTCTGCAGAGTATTCTTCCCGAACGAAAAGATAAAAATATCATATGACCCGGAAGGCAGCGACCCGAGAACGGTTATCACGGAGTATGACGGCGAAACTGCACGGGTGCGCGCCGAAATTGACGGGGAGAGCCGCGATTTCAGTCAAGCCGCCGCGCCCGAAAAAGCTGAGCTTATTATCGCGAGGCTGATTTACCGGGCGCTCTCGGAGATTACCGGTTATACACCGCCCTGGGGAGTGCTGACAGGGGTCAGGCCCTCAAAGCTGATGATTAAGCTGAATGAGCTTTACGGTGAAGCGGGAGCGAAGGATTATTTTGAGAATGATCTGCTCGTAAGCCCTCAGAAAACCGCTCTCGCGCAGTCTGTGGCGCGCACGGAGGATAAAATCATTTCCCGGTCACGGCCCGAGTCCTTCAGCCTATATATATCAATCCCGTTCTGCCCTTCAAGGTGCAGCTACTGCTCGTTTGTGAGCCACTCGATTACAAACTCAAACGCAAAGAAACTCTTTCCCGACTATATTGAATATCTCGCGCGTGAGATTGAGCTCACCGGTGAATATGCCGCCAAAAACGGCCTTCGCCTTGAGAGCATATATTTCGGAGGAGGCACTCCGGGGATTCTCAGCGCCCGGGAGCTTGACACTCTGCAGAGCGCGATTGAGCGAAGCTTTGAGCTCGGAAACCTCAGGGAATATACGGTAGAGATGGGCAGACCGGATACCGTAACACCCGAAAAGCTTGAAATGCTGAGAAAGCACAATGTTGACAGGATAAGCATAAACCCCCAGACATTCAATCAGAAGACGCTTGACATCATAGGCAGAAAGCATACGGTGCAGCAGGCGCTTGACGCATATAATCTCTCACTGGGATACGGCTTCGCGTGTATCAATATGGATCTTATCGCAGGCCTACCCGGTGAAGTGTTTGAAGATTTCAGGCTCTCGCTCGATACGGCGGCGGAGCTCTCACCCGAAAATATCACGGTTCATTCGCTTGCCCTGAAACGCTCGTCGTCACTCAATCAGTCCGGCGCGCAGGTTGAGTCAGGCAAAGAAGCGGGCAGGATGCTTGATTATTCCTATGATACCCTCAATCGAAGCGGATATATTCCCTACTATATGTACAGGCAGAGCAAATGTGTCGGAAACCTTGAAAACACCGGCTGGTGCAGGCCCGGCAAAGAGGGGCTCTACAATGTCTATATGATGGAGGAATGCCACACGGTGCTTGCCGCGGGCGCGGGCGGAGTCACAAAGCTCTGCGAGCCGGGCGGCTCAAATGTGGAAAGAATCTTCAACTACAAGTATCCCTATGAATATATATCGGGATTTGACGAAATAAAAAGACGTAAGGCGGGTATAGATGAGTTTTACTCGCGAAAGGGCGTGAAATAATTTGGAAAAAACCAATAAAAGGCAGTCGGTTCTGAGCGGAGCGATGGTGCTTATGGGTGCGATTATTCTTGTCAAAATCATAGGCGCTCTCTTCAAGATGCCCATGACGAGCATGCTGGGCACCGTGGGAAGAGGATACTTCAACTCCGCTTATGAAATATATACGCCCATATTTGCAATAGCTATGGCGGGTCTTCCCGTTGCCGTTTCAAAGATGGTCGCGGAAAGCGTTGCTCTGGGCAGATACAGACAGGCAAGGTCAATATTCAAGGTTTCGCAGAAGGTGTTTATAGTTGTCGGCCTCGCCGGCACGCTCGTGCTTCTCATCGCCGCTCTCCCTTACGCAAAATTCGTTGCGAATATGAAGAGCCTGAGGGCAATCCTCTGCGTCGCTCCGTCCATATTCCTTTGCTGCTATATGTCGGCTTACAGAGGCTATTATGAAGGCCTCAGAAATATGGTGCCCACCGCAATCTCACAGGTTATCGAAGCTCTCGGCAAGCTCATTATAGGCCTTGCGCTGATTAAGATTATCATGAACAGAGGCATGGCGCAGTTTAACGCAGGCATGGCCGCGAGCGGAAATGTTTCGGCCAAGGTATTCGGCGCAAACGTCACAAATCTTGCGGAAGCAAACTCGGTTATAGTCCCGAATGCCGCCGCAGGCGCAGTGCTCGGCGTAACGCTCGGCTCCGCGCTGTCGCTTCTTTTCCTTATGATTTATTACAGGCTGAGAAATGACAGCTTCCCCAGAGAAGCCGTGCTCGCTTCACCCAAGCCGCAGCCCGGTACGGATACTGCAAAGCAGATGATTACCATAGCCATACCGATGGTAGTCAGCGCGCTTATACTCAACATAACAAATCTTATCGATGTCACGACAATTCAGGCAAGGCTCACATCGGCGCTGAATCACGATTTCACCACGGTCGTGAATATGTATTCCTCATCAATCAACAGAGCCGTTGAGCTCGGCAGACTCAATATAAATGATGTGGCCGAGGTTATGAAATATATCTGGGGCGCCTACGGCACCGCGCTCGATTTCAGGACCCTCGTGCCCACAATCACCATACAGCTCGGAGTCAGCGCGATTCCCGCTCTCGCAACCGCCTGGGCGATAAAGAATAAAGACGATATGCGCTCGACCATTGAGACGGTGCTGAGGATAGGAATGCTCATAGCTCTGCCCGCGGGCCTCGGCATCGCATCACTTGCGACACCGATTCTCACCGCCATCTACGGCAGGGGAAACAGCAACGAGGCAATCTCGATTATAGCCCCCATACTTATAGTAAACGGTATTTTCACTCCGATTATGGCGATATCCACCCCCACCACAAATATGCTGCAGGCTGTCGGCAGAGCCGATATACCGATGAAGACGGTTGCCGCGGCGGCGGTCTGCAAGATTCTCTGCAACTTCATCCTTGTCGGAATCCCCAAAATAAATGTTTACGGAGCTGTTGCGGGGACCGTTCTTTTCTATGTGATTATAGTGAGCGTAAACCTTTTCTTCCTGCTCAGGATTTCAAAGGTCAGGGTAAACTGGTTCGGCGTATTTGTAAAACCGCTGATTGCCGCCTCGCTCTGCGCCGTCACGGCGTTTGCCGCACACGGGATTACGGTCAAAATAGTGCCGGCAGATACGACCGCTTCTATACTGAATTCCGATACTTTCGGCACTCTGATCGGAATAGGACTCGGCGGAATAGTGTATCTGATTTCGATTCTGCTCCTCAAGGGAGTGGTCAGAGAAGATGTAATTGTTATGCCGAAAGGTGAAAAAATCGCCAAAATCCTTGAAAAATATGGGCTTTTAGGGTGAAAAATGCCGAAAATCCATAAAAATCATAAAAAAGAGGCTGTTAATGGTTGACTTTGAGTTAAAAGATAAGTATAATTGTAAAGACCTTGAACGTATAATGGATTTGCTCCGGGCGCCCGGCGGATGCCCCTGGGATGCAAAGCAGACGCATGAGAGCATCAAGCAGAATTTTATTGAAGAAACCTACGAGGTTATCGAGGCAATCAATAAAAATGATTCCGCTCTGCTGTGCGAGGAGCTCGGTGACGTGATGATGCAGGTCATCTTCCACGCCTGTATGGAAAAGGAAAAAGGTGTTTTCGATTTTGACGATGTGTGTGACGGAATCTGCAAAAAGCTGATAGTGCGCCACCCCCATGTTTTCGGAGATACTCAGGCGGATACGGTAGAGAAGGTCCTCTCCAACTGGGATGAAATCAAAAACAAGACCAAGGGCCGCAAGACCGTGACCGATTCCATGCTGAGTGTGCCCAGAGAGCTGCCCGCGCTTATGAGAGCGGCAAAGATTCAGAAAAAGGCGGCGGATGTCGGCTTTGACTGGGAAGATGCCTCGGGAGCGTTTGACAAGCTCTATGAGGAATTCGGCGAGCTTCGCGAGGCGGTTGAGCAGGGAGACAGAGAGCATATTGATGAGGAATTCGGAGATCTGCTTTTTGCCGCGGTCAATGTTTCAAGATTTATCAGATCCGACGCGGAGGAATCGCTCACAAAGGCGAGCGATAAATTCCTCGACAGGTTTTCAAAGGTTGAGGCTATAGCGAGAGAGAGAGGGATTGATATGAAATCCGCTTCTCTCGAAACGCTCGATAAAATCTGGGACGAGGTAAAATCAAACAGTATATGATTGTCTCAAAGAGACATTTCATAAATATTCATTAAGAATGGAGAAAGACAATGAATAAGACAGATCTTATAGCAGCAGTAGCAGCTAAAGCAGGTATCGAGAAGAAGGCAGCTGACAAAGCAGTCAACGCTACCATCGATGCTATCACCGACGGTCTTGTAAAAGACGGTAAGGTTCAGCTCATCGGCTTCGGCACATTTGAGGTTCGTAAGCGCAAGGCTAAGACAGCCCGCAATCCTCAGACCGGCGAAGCAGTTAAAGTTAAGGCTACAAAGGTTCCCGTATTCAAGGCAGGCGCAGGCCTCAAAGAGAAGGCTGCAAAGTGCAAGGCAAAGGATATTAAATAATTATCTTTTACAAAAAAGGCTGCCCTTTCGGGCAGCCGGTTTTTTTCGGAGAAAATATGAGACTTGATAAATACCTGAAGGTATCGCGGATTATAAAGCGCAGGACCGTCGCAAACGAGGCGTGCGATGCTAAGCACGTGAGTGTAAACGGCAAGCCGCAGAGGGCATCCTACGATGTAAAAGTCGGTGACGTGATAGAGATAACCTTCGGCTCGAATACATCAAAATTTGAGGTGCTCAGCGTAAACGAATACGCCACAAAAGAAAACGCTTCTCTGATGTTCAGGCAGCTGTAAGGTTAATGAGCAATCATTTATTTATAATATTAAATCCTCTTAAACCCTCCCCCGGTACGGAGAGGGTGTTTTGTTTGCCCGCATCCTGTACACGAAAGGTGAGTTAGGATTGCATATCCTTGACTGTAAGAAGTGATTAGAGTCGTCACTTTATATTAGGTGTTGTCGGCTTAAAAGCCACTTTTCAGTCAGCATTTTAATATTGTGAGCGTGTTAGTGCCATATTAATTTAATAAATATTGAAAATAAATATATGTGTATGATATAATAAAATTATTATGGAGTAGTATTGCTCGGCTTTATTGATAACAAAACGGGAATTATCTATAAGGAATAATATGAAAGCATTGCAGAATCGGAGGAAAAAAATGATGCGGAAGACGATTAAAAAAACTATTGCAACGGCACTCTGT
>CADBOL010000064.1 GCA_902796295.1 Oscillospiraceae bacterium | reverse complement strand
GGCGGTGACGAATTCTGCGCGGTGCTGACAAAGAATCCCGAAAATGCGGAAGCTCTTATCAGGGAATTTAACGGCAAAACCGCCGCTGTAACAATAGACGGAACTCCTCTGCCGACCGTTTCAACCGGCTACGCGGAATTTGACCCCGAAAAGGATACCGTCGAGAGCGTGATTGCCCTTGCCGACAAATATATGTACCGTCATAAAGAAAACAAAAACTGATTCTGTTTCCTCATCCGTCCGGGTGAGGAAATATTTATTGTCTGTTAAAAGCCAAAAAATCCGGGCGGCCCTGAAGTCCGCCCGGGAAATTTGTTATGCTCTTTTGAAACAGATTACTTGACAAAATGACCCGCTATCCACATGAAAATGAAAAACGGCAGATACTCAAGATTGCTGAAAAAGTTGCGGATATAATAACCGATTGCGGGTATCACCGTTACCTCTACCGAGCAGCTCAGCCCGCTGCCGGGGTCGGTCACGGTTACGGTGGTTTTGCCGTATTTCAGGCCCTTCAATCTGATGTTTCCGAATCTGTATTCCGGAACCTTTTCGGGCATAGCTTCAACTATTCCCTCTTCGCTGACAGTAATAACCGTTTTCATTATATCAAAACGCGGCTCTGCCTTCTCGGGGGACGGGTATATGACAAAGTAATCTTCAACGCCTTTGTAAATATACATTTTACCATTGTCGGCGGAGGTGTCGAGATATTCAATCTGCGGCATCTCTTCTTCGTTTCCGGCTGAATCCGACGGTGTCGCGGCATCTGTCGGCGAGGCGGTATCCGCGGCATATCCCAGCGCAAAGCAGGAGAGTATTATAAGCAGTGAGAGCAGTATGCCGGCAGCTGTTTTAATCTTTTTCATCGGAATCCTCCTTCCGGATTGTTCTTCGTGAGAATAATTATACATTCTTTTACGTGAAAAGTCAACGCAGGAGCCGGGAGGAGCCGGTATTCTTTATGCCGCGCTGCTGTCAGCCGCCTGGCCGAAATAATATGTGTGTTTGCCTCTGAGCTCTTTATTATTGTCATAGGCAAGGATATCTATCTGCCCGCCTTTTATCGTCATCATGGTCGCGATGTATCTGTCTTTACCGTTTTTGCCGCCGTCAAGCATCTGATAGAAGGGAGTTTCATCTTTGCTGTTCCATTCAAAATGGAGCCTGTGTTTATGGCCTCCCACAAATAAATCAATGCCCAGCTCCGTGAGAATCTCGCTCCAGTCATTGCCGTATCTGTTTTTTAAATGAGGTATATGGGAAACACAGATTCTGTATTGCGCATTTTCATCGAGAGTCAGCGATTTCATCCACTCGGTTTCTTCTGCAATATAAGATGTGTAGTCGACGAGGCCGCCGTAAGTCCAGTCATCGTCGGATTTGTCTTCGCCCGAGTCAAGGCAGAGGAATTGCAGAGGACCGTAGCTGCAGGTGTAATAAAGTCCGCCGGTGGTAGTCTTGAAAATATCAATTGCATCAGAGCCGTATTCGCCGCGGTTTTCGTGATTGCCCCTGGTGTAAAGAATCGGGATTTTACCGCCGGAGAATCTGTAGGCATACTGCAGCACCTGCTTGAAGTTTCGCTCCGATGTCATCATGCTGACCTCGTCGCCGTTCATAATCAGAAGATCCGCAGGTATATCAAAGCAGTCAACGGCTTTTTGCGCGTTGACGGGGTTTTCGTGAATATCCGAGAGTATCATGGCGTGGATTTCATCCTGCCCGGAATATCCTTTGAATTCAACCGGATCGGATGAGACTGTTCTTCCCTTGACCGATACATATGCGCGCTTGGTCGCGATATGCTGAGAATGATAAGTGTAGGTGTTATTGTCAAGATGTTTTTTCGGAATGCGCACGCTGTGTACGGAATCCTCCGTGCGCAGGGCGGCGTTTTTCTCATCCTTGACAGTGTATTCCTTACCCTCATAGCTGTAGGTGACATAGCCGGTGCCGGGCAGTGTGGTTGACCAGATGACAGTGTACATGTCATCGCCGCTTTCAAAGACGGACGCCTTTGAGTCAATCATAAAAAACAGAGTCGTGAACGGCAGGCTCAGCGCAGACTGAATCACAATCAGCGCCGAAATGATAACGTTGATTGCCATATTGAATTCATACATTTTTATTTTCTCCTTTTTTGTTTTCTTTTCCTTTTCCCGGTGTCAATTATAAAACATAATAA
This sequence comes from Oscillospiraceae bacterium, assembly GCA_902796295.1. Lineage (GTDB taxonomy): Bacteria > Bacillota > Clostridia > Oscillospirales > Acutalibacteraceae > CAG-177. The sequence goes on along the minus strand of CADBOL010000064.1, from coordinate 853 downwards.
AGTAAATGTAAATACATAAGCGAGAATATAGAGTGAAATATAATATATTTCCGATTATTTGTATAGTGCGAGATTATTGCCTGCCGGCAGTTGTGAAGTCTTATTGCCGACTTGTAAAAATGTTATTAATTGCACATTAAAGAATCTAATTAACATACTTATATAAAAAAACTCGCAGGAAGTATTAACAACCTGCGAATCTTTTACACTTTGATTTGGAGCGAAGCGGTCTCACCTGTCGGTTCGGTCGGTGCTTATGCCTGCGGCAGAGGTGTCCACCGGACACCCGCACCCCTTAACTGCTCACTGCTAATTGCTCCCTGCTAACTTGAGGCGCGGATGTATCCGCGCCCTGCTTTTCTGTTTTTCGCTTAAATGCTTTGTCGTATCATTCAATAACCGGAAGTCTCTTCCTGAACTCGGCAAGCTCTTCATCTGTGGGAATATAGTCATCCATCTCGCCGTCATTATACTTCTGATAAGCGTAAAGATCAAAGTAACCCGTTCCGGTCAGGCCGAAGAGAATTGTCTTTTCTTCGCCTGTTTCCTTGCATTTGAGAGCCTCATCGATTGCCGCTCTGATAGCGTGTGAGCTTTCGGGAGCGGGGAGAATACCTTCGCATCTTGCGAATGTCTCAGCAGCTTCAAATACCTCTGTCTGAGTGACGCTTGTCGCCTTCATAAGACCCTGGTCATAGAGCTCAGAGAGAATCGGGCTCATGCCGTGATAGCGAAGTCCGCCTGCGTGGTTGGGCGAGGGGATGAAGTCTGAGCCGAGGGTGTACATCTTCGCGAGCGGGCATACCATGCCTGTGTCGGCGAAATCATAAGCGTAAACGCCTCTTGTGAAGCT
>CADBOL010000063.1 GCA_902796295.1 Oscillospiraceae bacterium | reverse complement strand
GTGAGATTCATAGTGTTCCGTTAAAATATCATATTCATTCATTACAGATTTTTCTCCATTCTGTAAAACTTTCCGTCCTTGTCTTCAGCTTCTTCGTAAACGGTGAAGCCGAGCTTTTTATAAAGATTCACGGCGGCAGTGTTATCACAATCAACGCCCAGCGTAATAGATTTATATCCTTTTTCTTTTGCTTTATTGAGCAGATACAGTGATATTGCTTCTCCGTATCCTTTGCAGCGCTCGTCACGCTTAACGATAAGCCGTGAAAAATACAGTCTTTCACCGGGAATTGTTCCATACTCAGGATTGTCATAAACGAGGTCGCACTCAGCAATGTATTCATCGTCAACAGTGAGAATAAACACATCGCGGTTGCCTACTTTTATCTGCTCAATAAACATTTCGGTATAAGGACAGGCCTGCATGTTCCAGATTGCATTGCAATTCGGATATTCCTCAAGAGTTATTTGTTTTATTTTGTAGTCTATCATAATAAAAACCTCAGTGAAAACAGAAATTAATCTGTTCAAATAATAGCATATTCATATTTTCTGTTCAAGACAAATTGCAAAAGTGTCAGGCTCCGGAGCAAAAATGATGATATGGTTTTTATTCTTGTCCTCGTTGTGGTATTCGTAATATTAATTTAGTCAGGAAATTGTTTTGTCGTGCAATCGTAAAACTATATTTTTTTGATTTCGGGAAGATTATACTGCTGTTTACTAAAACCGTTTTATCGTTTTGCCTTAAACTGCTTTATTGTTATCATCAAATGCTTTTTAAATTTTTATATTGAAATATACGGAAATTTATGTATTATTGTTATTGAAAGAGAGTATTTTTCTTCTATATGATAAGGCATATATAGTAAAGCGTATGCCGAAAAGAACTCTGTTACTGTATTCACTGACTGAAAGAGATAATAATATGAAACGAAAACTGTTTTGTGAAATCAGCCCGACCGCATATAAAATATCGGTTAAAAAAGAAATCGCTCTTCGCAATCTCAAAGATTTCATGAGCTCTCAGAAATTTGCCCGTGAGCATTCCGAAACGGCTCTGCCGGTTATTGTCAAAAGCCACTGCTCTGTTCTCGTGCGGAAACTCAACGGCGTTGATATAAGGCTTCAGGAAAACAAGGTAACAAATATTGAGCTTGCCTGTAAAAAAGTAAACGGCATAATAATCCATCCGGGCGAAACTTTTTCATACTGGAAAACCATAGGTCAAGCCACAAAAGAAAAGGGATATAAAGAGGGCCTTGTCATCAGCAAGGGAAAGCTTAAATCCGGCTACGGCGGAGGCCTGTGCCAGATGGCAAATATGATTCACTGGATGGTTCTCAACAGCCCCCTGACGGTAACGGAGCTTCATCATCACTCGGATGCTCTTTTCCCCGATGAGCGCAGGACCGTGCCATTCGGAACGGGAACCTCTGTTTACTATAATAATGTTGACTACCGGTTCAAAAACAATACCGACTGCGATGTGCAGATACTTGTATGGGTTGAGGACGGCTATCTTTGTGGCGAGCTAAGGAGCGAAAAGCAGTATCCCATGCGCTATAAGCTTGTGGAAGAAGATCATCACTTTGCCCGCGAAGGGGATAAATTCTACAGGATCTCCAAGGTCTACCGACTTGTAACAGACCGTGAGACAAATGAGCTCAAAGCCAAGGAGCTGATTCTTGACAATCATTCCGAAGTAATGTATGACTATTCACTGATACCCGAGGACCAGATAAGATAAATATATGATTACCGAAAAAATCAGGCAAAACGCCCTTGAATATCCGGACAGGATCGCTTACTCCTGCGCAGGCAGCTCCGTAACATACGGCACGCTTTGGAATAATGCCTGTAAATACGCGGAGCAGCTTAAAAGAATAACATGCTCTCCGGTTATAATCTCAGCGCATAAATCTCCGGAAACGATAACGGCTGTGACTGCCTGTTTTATCGCAGGCCTGCCTTATATTCCCGCAGATCCGTCAATTACTCTGCCGAGACTTGAGGATATTATAACCGTTTCCGGGGCGGAGATTATGCTTTCGGAAACAGAAATCCCCGTCAGCGCATACTGCTGCTCTCTTGAAGAGCTCGGTTCATGCGAAAAAAAGGCAGACGGTGTTTATGACGGAGATACGGCATATATTATTTTCACATCGGGGAGTACCGGCGTACCCAAAGGGGTGCCGGTTTCAAAAGATTCCCTTGAGAATTTCGTGAGCTGGCTCTCTTCATTGAGCCCTCTTGACGGTTATCGGGATATAACCGTAATGAATCAGGCGAGTTTCGCTTTTGATCTGAGCGTTGCGGATTTATATTATTCGCTCTGCTGTGGTCACACTCTCATTTCTTCGGAGGAAACACTGCCCGAAAACTATGAAAGTGTGCTTTCGTCCCTGAAAACAGCTCATTTTTCGGTAATGACTCCTTCATTTATGAGAATGCTTCTCCTTGAAAAGAGTTTTGCTGCGGAATCTTTTCCTCTGCTTGACTGTGTTTTCTTCTGCGGAGAGCGGCTGGATGTCCCGACAGCAAAAAAGCTTTTGAAAAGATTCTCCGGTATTCATATTATTAACGCATACGGGCCCACAGAAGCCGCGTGTGCCGTTTGCTCGGTTGAAATCACCGAAGAAATAATTAAAAAATACCCTGTTCTCCCTGTGGGTGAAATCAGCGGCGCCGCCGCTCAAATCACTGTTGAAAAGGGCGAAATCGTGCTTAAAGGCAAAAGCGTTTTTTCGGGTTATCTCGGCGGAGAGTCGGGAGGATACTTTAAGGAAAACGGCGTGAACTGTTTCAGGACCGGAGATATCGGAGAAATTGAAAACGGTCTGCTGTTTTGCGGCGGCAGGCGCGATAATCTCATCAAAATCAACGGCTTTCGCGTTGAGCCCGAAGATATTGAAAACAATATCTGCCGCATACCGGGTGTTGAGCAGTGCTGCGTTGTTCCGGTTTACGGCAGGAATAATGAGGTAAGGTCAATGACAGCGTTTGTCGCAGCGGAAAAAGACTTAACCGGCGAATATATC
>CADBOL010000062.1 GCA_902796295.1 Oscillospiraceae bacterium | reverse complement strand
TCTTTTCATATTTCAGCAGTTCATAAAGCTCATCATAATCGCGTGAAAACGAGCTCTCTCTTGAGTGGCCCTGGCGGAATGCAAATGTTTCGGATGCGGATTTGCCCTCGTTGAATCCGTCCGCATTGACATAAATGCCGTCTTCACAGTTTTCGGTCCTGCCGCAGATAACAAGATCGCCCTTTTTCAGATGCCTGAATTCAACAACCTGTATGCTCCCGTCTTTGAGCACGGGCACGCAGTCCATACGGCTTTCGGCTGCGAGCAGCCATTTGCCGCCGACCTTGAAATATTCGGGGAAGATGCTCATCGCGTGATAATTATCGGGGGCCACTCCGTCTTTGGGCGCGGGAACGGCAATGCAGTCCGGCGCGTTCAGAAACAGCGGCGAATCCAGTTCCGGAGCGGTATATTTTTCAAGCTGAAAAGACATAATGCATCCTCCTCTTCTTAACCTTTAAAATTATATCACAGCATTTTTGAAAAATCCATATATTAAAGAATAAAATTCACTCTTTGAAAAAGATAATCAAAACGGCAAAAATATATTGTAATAAAACATATTTTCGTTTATACTTATATTCGGTAACTTAAATATTATTTTATCGGAGATGATTCAAGTGAGCTTTACCCCGTTTTTAACCAAACTGCTTTCGATTCTGATAAGTATTATCGTTCCGCTAAATATGTGGATGTCTTTTCATCCGCTTGCGAAGTATGACCCTCAGGTAAAGACTGTTCTTGAGAAGACAGACGGCTTCATGAAGGGATGCTGCCACACCCATCAGGATTATGACCTGCTTGAGGGAGCGAATATCGGCTGGACCCGCAAGGATATTCCTTTCCCTTACAATAAAGACGGAAGTCTCAGCGAGCACTATAAATCGTGGAAAGCGGAGATGAAAGAATACGCCGACAACGGCATAAAAGTATTTGCCATAACTCCGTATCCCGATGACTATATCGATTACGGTCTTGACCCGCGCGATCCCGCAAATAAAGAGGCAATCCAGGAAATCGCGAAATTCTATGTCAAAGACCTTGCCGGTATCGCAGGCGCGTTTCAGATAACCAATGAGATGGGTATAGACAGATTCACTCTCCCTTTGACCCTTGATGAGGCGGTTGAATTCATTGCCATGCATGCCGAGGTTATGTATGAGGCGACACGCGATTCAAATGTAATTGTCGGCTACAATATTGCAAGCCCCGTAGTCGCGATAAAAATGCTGAAATACAGCAAATGGCTTGACTATATCGGCCTTGACTGCTATCTCGGCTGCTTTGAGGAGTTCGTTCACGATGTCAATCTCTTCCAGGTTCTTCTCGGCCTTATAAGATGCGTATCTCAGAAGCCGCTTATCCTCTGCGAATTCGGCTATATCGGTTACGGCAAAGCGCTCACCGAAGAGGAGAAGGTTGAAATCCTCAAGGGATACGGATTCTCGAGCGAGGCCGATGCGACAGCCCGCATGGATGAATTCCTTGACGCTCTGCCGAAAGACATGTCTGAGGAAATCAGAGAGCTCTACCCGGATGCAAGTAACGAGGAACTCGCCGAGATGCTCTTCAGAGGCGAGTATTCACACCATCTTTATAAACAGCTTCCCGAAAACTGCAGACTTGACAACTATGATCACACTCCCGAAGGTCAGGCGAAATTCTACAAGGAGCTTATTCCGAAACTCCGCAAGCTTGACTATCTCTGCGGCGCGTTTGTCTACTGCTGGGCAGACAGCTCTCACTGCTATGTCTGCGGTCAGCCCGACTGCCCGGTCGAGACCGGCTGGGGACTCGTTGACGGAAACGGCAATCCCAAACCGTCATATTACGCGGTAAGCGAAGCGTTTGCCGATTAAATGAATAACATGAAAAAATCCGGCCCCCGCTGTTGCGGAGACCGGTTTTTTTGTGTTTGATTATTTACGCTTACGCTTACGGGCTGCCTCGGATTTAAGCTTTCTCTTTACCGAAGGTTTCTCGTAATGCTCTCTTTTGCGTACTTCCTGGATAACGCCGTCTCTTGAAGTCTGTCTCTTGAATCTTCTGAGTGCGCTCTCAAGGGATTCGCCTTCTTTTACTTTAACAGTGCTCACTATATTCACTCCCTTCACATAAAACAGGGATTATCTGTTTCAATTTTAAAGTATTATACATTAATTATGTTTTTTCGTCAATTGTTAAAATACATTAAAAGAAATAACAGTTTAAAGCGGTTTTACCACAATATTTACAAGTCTGCCTTTAACATAAAGCTCCTTGATAATCTGCATTCCTTCAATAGCTTTGGCCACATCGGGATCACCCTTTGCCGCGGCAAGCGCGTCATCCTGAGAAGCATCCGCCGGAATAACAAGTCTGGCCTTTATTTTGCCGTTGACCTGTACGGCGATTTCAATCTCATTATCAATGCATTTTGCCTCGTCATATTCAGGCCAGCTCTCATAAGCGATTGTGTCATCATGGCCGAGTATCTGCCATATTTCTTCACATATATGCGGGCAGACGGGGGAGAGCAGTTTGATGAGACCTTCGGCAAATTCCTTCGGGCAGGAGCCCGCCTTATAAACCGCATTGACGAATATCATCATCTGGCTTATTGCAGTGTTGAATCCGAGCTCCTCAAAGTCTTTTGTAACCTTGCGAACGGTTACATTATATATCTTTTCGAGCTCTTCGCGTTTATCTTCTCCGATATTTGCGCTGTCCGTAAAGAAAGTCCATACACGTGTCAGGAATCTCTTTGCGCCTTCAACACCCTGGTTGCTCCAGGGTTTGGATGCCTCAATCGGGCCCATAAACATCTCATAGAGACGCAGAGTATCGGCGCCGTAATCACGCACTATATCAGAAGGATTAACTACGAATTCGGGGAATCTCTTACCCATCTTAATGCCGTTTTCACCCAAAATCATACCCTGATGAACGAGTTTCTTGAACGGCTCTTTTACG
>CADBOL010000061.1 GCA_902796295.1 Oscillospiraceae bacterium | reverse complement strand
CCTGTGTAAGCATGGATGGTGCTCATGATACCGCTCTGGATCGGAGCATAATCGTTGAGAGCTTTTGCCATGGGAGCAAGGCAGTTTGTGGTGCAGGAAGCAGCGGAAATAATCTGATCATCGGCTGTGAGTGTATTTTCATTAACTGAGAATACGATAGTCTTGAGATCGTTGCCTGCGGGAGCGGAGATAACAACTTTCTTCGCACCTGCGTTTATGTGAGCCATGCTCTTGTCCTTGGAGCAGTAGAAACCTGTGCACTCAAGAACTACGTCAACGCCGAGCTCGCCCCAGGGGCAGTTGTTGGCGTCTGTAATTGCATAAATCTTAAGGGTTTTGCCGTCTACAGTGATTGTGCCGGCCTCGTCGTCTGCGCTTACGGTGTGAAGATTCTCACCGATTTTGCCGCAGTAACCGCCCTGAGCGGTATCGTACTTGAGAAGGTTGGCAAGCATTGAGGGCTTGGTAAGGTCGTTGATGGCAACGATTTCATAACCTTCTGCGCCGAACATCTGACGGAATGCAAGGCGGCCTATACGTCCGAATCCGTTAATTGCAACTTTTACTGACATAAAAAATTCCTCCATATTTCTTTTTTAGCCACTGTTATTTTATCATTTTTTCACAAATATGCAACTGTTTTTTTGTATGTTTTTAAAGTTTGGAATTTATTACAAAAAAACAGATTAGCTAAATATCATTTGTGGTATTTTCTACCTTGTGAAATCATAAAAGCTCTGTATATCTGTTCGAGCAGCATTACCCTCGCGAGCTGATGGGGGAATGTCATTTCGCTCATTGAGAGTTTCAGCTTTGATTTTTTCTTTATTTCTTCCGAGAGCCCGTGTGAGCTGCCGATAATAAAAACCGGATTACCGGCACCTGAAACAAATATGTTTTCAAGTTCCGAAGAAAACTCCTCGCTTGAAAACCGTCTGCCTTCAATGCAGAGTGATATTAAAACGCTGTTTCTGTCAATTTTTTCGGTTATTCTCGCACATTCATCATCAAGAGCTTTTTTAATCATTGAATCATTCGGATTTTCGGGAAGCTTATAAGGACTCAGCTCAACTATGCTGATTTTGCAAAAAGCGCCGAGACGCTTGATATATTCATCGCAGGCGTCTCTGAGATATTTTTCTTTCAGTTTTCCCAGGCAGATTATTTTTATTTCATTCATATCAGAAAATAACGGGCGGATTCAGGTCGCCGGCAACGTGAAGAATAAAATCTTCGTTTGTTCTGTATCCTTTTTCTTCTAGTGCGCTTTTTGTTGTTTCAAAAGCGAGAGCGGGAATATTGTTTTCCTTGCTCAGGTGGCCGAGTATAAGATTCTCCGTGCCGCTTTCAATCAGCTCGGCGGCGAAGGAGGAACACATATCATTTGAGAGATGACCCGTATCGGACAGAATCCTTTTTTTTAGAATGTATGGATACGGTCCCATTTTAAGCATATTTATATCGTGATTTGATTCGAGCAGTATCAGATTGCATCCGGCAAGGTTTTCTTTCATGCTGTCCGTAACTGTGCCGGTATCGGTAGCAACTGCGGCTCTTTTACCGCTGCTGAGTGTAATTGTAAATCCGGTGGGATCATTGGCATCATGCGAAGTATGAAAGGGTCTTATATACATTCCCATTGCTTCCATTCCGGATTCCGGCATTATGTATGCTTCAACCGGACTTTTGAAAACTCCGGCACTGTCCATACCGATAAGAGTTCCTTCGCTGGCATAAACCTTTGCTTTATATCGTGATGCAAAAACCCTGACACCGGAAATATGATCATTGTGTTCGTGAGTAACAAATACGGCGCCAATGTCTGCCGGGTCAACGCCGATATTTCTCAGCGCTGTCTCGGTTCTTTTGGCGCTGACTCCTATATCGATGAGTATCCCTCCCGAAGGAGTGCCGATATAAGTGCAGTTTCCGCTGCTTGAGGAAAAGAGTGAACAAAATGTTGCCATATAAACCTCTTAAAGAAAACTGCCGTATGAACGATTGCCCAAACGACAGTTGTTATATTATCCTACTTTATTGATATCAAAAGGATCGACGCTGTAAACCATTCTGATGTCCGCGCCGAGATTGCTGAATTTTTCAACAACATTTTCATAGCCGCGCTTTATATGCATAACATCTTCGATTTCAGTTCTTCCTTCGGCGCAGAGACCGGCAATAATCATAGCGGCGCCGGCTCTGAGATCATCCGCCTTGACGGGAGCGCCTTTGAGTTTCTCAACGCCGTGAATCATCGCTATCTGACCGTCAACGGTAATTCTGGCACCCATTCTCTGAAGCTGCTCGGTGTATCTGAATCTGTTGCTCCATATACTTTCGGAGATGAGACTGGTGCCCTCAGCCATTGAGAGAAGAACTGCCATCTGAGGCTGCATATCAGTCGGGAATCCGGGATGCGGCATTGTCTTTATATTGCACTTGCCGGGTCTTTCCGTCATGCTTACACGCACGGCTTCATCATATTCTTCAATATCGGCTCCGCATTCAATAAGCTTTGTTGAGATGGATTCAAGATGCTTGGGGATAACATTATTAATGAGAACGTTTCCTCTTGTTGCGGCTGCGGCAACCATAAATGTGCCGGCTTCAATCTGATCGGGAATAATCGAATAAGTGCAGCCGTGAAGATTTTCGGTGCCTCTGATTTTTATTACATCTGTGCCCGCGCCTCTGATGTCGGCTCCCATGGAGTTGAGGAAGTTTGCAAGGTCAACTATGTGAGGCTCCTTCGCGGCGTTTTCGATTATAGTCATGCCTTCGGCTCTTGCGGCGGCGAGCATGATATTAACAGTGGCACCCACAGAGACTATGTCAAGATAAACGGGAGCGCCGAAAAGCTTTGAGGAAGTTGCTTCTACAATGGCGTTATCCTCTACCGATATTGTGGCACCCAGAGCTTCAAAGCCCTTTATATGCTGGTCTATCGGTCGGGGACCGAGATAGCATCCGCCGGGCATGGCGACCCTGGCCTTGCCGAATCTTCCGAGAAGAGCTCCTATGAAATAGTATGACGCTCTCAGATGTTTTGTCATATCATGAGAAATCATATAAGAATTAACGTTTCTGGAATCTATTTCAATAGTGCTTCTGTCAATGTATTTTATTGTGGCGCCGATATACTTAAGCGTGGATATCATATAGCGGACATCGCTGATAGATACCGGCAGATTTTCAATCCTGCAGACATCCCGGCACAGTATGGCGGCGGGGATTATTGCAAGAGCGGCATTTTTAGCTCCGCTGACGGTGACCTCACCATGCAGAGGAACTCCGCCGTTAATGACGAATTTCTCCAAGGTGTTATCCTCATTTCAATCTATAATAAAGAAATAAATTTAAAATTAACCTAATAAATTATATCACAACGCCGGATAATTGCAAATACTTTTCTTTGATTACTGCGATTTTTTTAAATAATTGTTAATTTTCTTGTAAAAACAAGTAAATTATCACTGTTTATTGAATATTTTGTCAAAAAAATCGTTGTTTTCTATTGCAAAAAGCCGAATAATCGTGTATTATGTTACCCGGAGATATGTCAGTTTTGGCTATTTTTCACATATCAAAGTTTAATTTATGGTTAGGGGTATTTTATGTCAAACAGAATTTTTCAGGGCCTTGTCCACCAGATACGCGATGCTGTCGGCAGAACACTGGGCGTCATTGATGAAACCGGTACTATCTTTGCCTGCAGCGAACTGAGCAAGATAGGCGAAGTCTTTCCCTCGGCCGTAGATGTTTTTTCCGATAATGAATTTCATATTATAAACGGATATACTTTTTATAATTTCGGCTCCAGAGCTCAGGATGAGTATGCCGTCTTTGTTGAGGGTACAGATGAGAATGCAAGCAGATTTGCGGCTGTTTGCTGTGTCGCGCTTGATAATCTCAAACTGTATTATGAAGAAAAGTATAACCGCACAAATTTCATTAAGAACGTAATCCTTGACAATATCCTTCCCGGAGATATTTATCTCAAATCAAGAGAGCTCCACTTCAATATGGATGTTTCGAGAGCCGTTCTCCTTATCAGGGTTGTCGATCATAACGATGCGGCCGTTTATGATTCCGTTCTCAACCTCTTCCCCGATAAAAACAAAGATTTCATTATCAATGTCAGCGAGACCGATATTGCGATAGTCAAAGAGCTCGGCACCAGCACCGAGACAAAAGACCTTGAAAAACTTGCACGTTCGATTTCGGACTCACTCAGCACGGAGCTCTATACTCATGTTCTTGTCGGTATAGGCACTGCTGTTGAAGGTATCAGAGATCTTGCGCGTTCATTCAAAGAGGCTCAGATAGCTCTTGAGGTAGGCAAGGTTTTCGATACTGAAAAGACTATAGTTTCCTATGACAATCTCGGTATCGCGAGGCTTATTTATCAGCTTCCGACCACTCTCTGCGAGATGTTCCTCAAGGAAGTATTCAAGAAGGGTTCCATTGAGAGCCTTGACCACGAGACTCTTTTCACTATTCAGAGATTTTTTGAGAATAACCTTAATGTTTCAGAGACTTCGAGAAAGCTTTTCGTTCACAGGAATACTCTTGTATACCGTCTTGAAAAAATCAAGAAGATTACGGGTCTTGACCTCAGGGAATTTGATGATGCCATAGTATTCAAAGTAGCTCTTATGGTCAAGAAGTATCTTGATGCCAAGCCGGTCAAGTATTGATAAGTGTTTTAAGTTTAATTAATCATCACCAAATGAGGTATTTTTACAGTGATTCAGTTTAAAAACGTCACAAAGAAATACGATAATAAGACGACTGCGCTCAGTGATGTCAATATCAACATCGAAAAGGGCGAATTCGTATTTGTTGTCGGTTCCTCCGGTGCAGGTAAAAGTACGTTCCTCAAGCTTATGATGCGTGAGGAAGTGCCTTCATCCGGTGCAATCATTATTGACGGTGTAAATCTCAATAAGATTAAAAAGAGGAATATACCCAAACTTCGCAGAAAGCTGGGCGTTGTTTTCCAGGATTTCCGTCTTATTCCGACGATGACCGTATTTGACAACGTTGCTTTTGCGATGAGGGTTATCGGTACAAAAGAAAAGAAAATCAGGCGCCGTGTGCCTTATCTTCTCAGCCTTATGGGTCTGAGTGAAAAATCAAGGAATTTCCCGCGCGAGCTCTCGGGCGGCGAGCAGCAGCGCGTTGCTCTTGCGCGCGCGCTTGCAAACGATGCCGAGATAATCATTGCCGACGAGCCGACGGGTAACGTTGACCCTCAGATGAGCTACGAGATAGTGGATCTCCTCATGAGGCTCAATGAAGCAGGTACCACGGTTATCATGGTTACTCATGAGCATTCACTTGTCAGATGTTTTGACAAGAGAGTCATAATACTCGACAGAGGTTCTGTTGTATCTGACGGTGAGCTCAACAATCTTGATCAGGCCACTGCTCATATCAATCCCGCAAGTGAAATTGCCAGCGATTATTCAAAGGGTGCTGAGGATTATTCCGTTTATTCACGCTCAGACGCCGATTCAGCCGCAGTTTCCGATAATGAAATTACCGAGGTTATGATAACGGATGATTTTGTCGAGATAATTGAGAGTCAGACCGTTATCGAGGATATTTCATCGGGCGGTGCCGACACATTGACTGACGGAGGTGAGAATATTGACTAAGCTCAGATATCTTACCAAAGAAGGTTTCAGGAGTCTCAGAGTCAACAAGCTGATGACTGTCGCTTCGATTACGGTTCTTTTCAGCTGCCTTCTTTTAGTCGGTGTTGCTTTTATGCTTCTCGTGAATATCGAAGCATTTATCGGCAACATAGAGCAGGAAAACGTCATAATGGTTTATGCCAAGACCGATATAACGGCTTATGATTATTTCCGTATGGGCGCCCAGATTAATTCCATAGATTATGTCCAGGAAGCTGAGGCTATCGAAAAAGGACCCGCTTATGAAAAGATTCTCTCCGAGATGGACGATACCATGAGAGAGTATCTGCAGAGCCTCAATGAAAATCCGCTTCCCGATGCTTACAGGGTAACTGTTTCGGATATGTCTCACTTCAATGAGGTCGCGGAAAAAATCAAGTCCTTGGAGAATATTCTCAGAGTTCATGAAAACAGCTCTCTTGCGAGACAGCTTTCCGCGGTGCGCAATACCGTACAGTATATAAGTCTCGGAGTCATTGCTCTTCTTCTGATTGTTTCGCTGTTTATTATTTCCAAT
>CADBOL010000060.1 GCA_902796295.1 Oscillospiraceae bacterium | reverse complement strand
GGCTCTCCTCTTTCGGCTGCGAGCGAGAGCATATCATCAACACTTGAATATTCGTGTGCGGCAACTCTCGCGGCCACGCCCTGATGATTGCCCGCGCCGCACATGGCGTCAAGCTTTCGCCTGTCAACCTCCTTGACAACCGCTCCGTTTTCTTTTGCCTTGCCGATTATCGGCCCTATTGAGCCGCTTCTGTCTCCTCTGGCGACAAAGAGCGTATCTATCTCTCTGCCGCTTTTTATCGCCTCAAAAACGGCGTTTCGCCCTATGAGCAAATCTGCCTCGCGGCTGTCTTCAGTTAAATCCCGGTTTGGTTTTTCCATCTGTCTTTAATCAGCGCCGTGCGGCCGCTGCCTCTCAATACATCTCTTTGATATAATTCTCAACATCTTCCCTTGTGCCTTTGAACGGGCCGGGAGTCTCCATTTTAAGCGATACGGTGGCTGTCGCCGTAAGCAGGGCATCGGGTATTTCGCTTCCGAGTCTCTCGTTTATATAGGCGGCAAATGTGGTGTCGCCTCTGCCGGTGCGTCCGCTGAGATTTCTCGACTTTATCGGGCAGGTATAAAAATCTCTGCCGTCATATATGAGCACCTCGGTATTGTGGGTTATCATTATTTCGCGGGCACCCCAGGAAAAGAGGTGTTTCGCCGCCTCGCGCCTGTCTTTGCAGCCGGTCATAATCTCCGCTTCCGCCGCATCCGTTTTAAGATATCTGATGCACGGCAGGCATTCCCTTTTATCGGCCCAGTCCTCAAAATACATTGAGCCGTCGGGCGCAACATGTCTGAGCATCGCCTGAACATCGAGAGCAAGTGTCTCTTTTTTGGATACGGTCTTTATGAATTCCGTGTCAAAGTCACCGTAAACAAGCCCGGCAAGATGATAAATCGAGGCGTCTGCATCCGGAATTTCGGATGCTCTGAACGGGTCGCCCTTTGAAGTGCAGGTGCAGGTGCGCCTTTCCTTATCCGCGGTGTGATATACATTTGTTATCTCTGTGCTCTTTTCGCACGGAAGCACAACTATATCTTCTTTGGGAATCGTGAATTCTTCAATTCTGGCAATATCTTTGGGGGCAACCTTTGTTACGGCAAGCACTCTGTGACCGAGCGCGTGAGCGGATGCGGAGGAGTAAATCACGGCGCCGCCCACTATTCTGACCGTGTTGCCGAGATGGTCGGTATTTGTATCAAGTGTTTCGTGACCTATGATTACGGATGAATATTTTGCCATCTTTCTACCTCATATTTCGTAAGTCTTTCCCTCTTCGGCGACCTCTATACCCGGGTAATTCTCAAACTCGGGTGCGGGGTCATAGCCGGGGCTGAGATGTGTTGAAATAACTCTGATTCCCGTCTTTTCATTGAATTCACGGGCGTTGCCGATATTCATATGCGGCCCTTTGAAGCCGAGCGGCTTCGATGTGTCTGACAGGAGCAGATCCGCCCCTCTGACCGCCTGAAGGATATTATCATTATAAACCGTGTCGCCGGTATAAACGAGAGTCTTTTCTCCCTCAATTCTCACGGCGAGACACGCTTCGGTATGCTTCATTTCATAAAAACTGAGTCTGAATTCTCCGGCGTTCACGCTCTCCCCGCTCTTTACGGGTATGTGCTCAATCAGAGGGTGGTCAAATAAAATGTGAAACCAGGGGGTGTCCTGCTCAATGGAATAAATCTTAACCTTGCGATCGAGTTCTTCAAGGCGGTATCTGAAAGCGAGCAGATCGCTTGTATGGTCATAGTGAAGGTGTGAAATGAATATCGCCGTGATATCTTCAATGTCAATTTTATCCGTCAGCCGCGACATGGAGCCGGGCCCCATATCAAGCACAAGATTCGTATTCTTTCCGCTGACGAGATAACAGCTTGCGGCGTGATTGCCGCTCTTTGCGTAAGGGCCGTATTTCCCTATTACGGTAAGTTTCATATCTGCTTACCTATCGCCGCGGCGTATTCCTCTCTCTTTTCGGGCTTCACGATACCCTTGAGAAGATTGAGCCGGAGAATGTTGTTTTCCTTCATATGATCCCTTGTCATAAAGTCTCCCGCGATTATATTGACCTTATCGAGCATAAGCGGATCGGCTGCGATATCGTTTATCATCTGCGGGAAATAGAGCCTGTCTTCCTCATCGAGAGCCCTCGGCCATTTGAGACCGTTTTCGGTGCCGGGGTTCGGAGTCTGCTGTGACTGAAACCAGAAGAATCCGTCACTCTCAAGCTCCCTGAGATAGTTGAGACTCTCTTTTGCGAATTTTTCGGGCTTCAGGCCGAATACAACGGGATCCCACGGCTCAAGAAGTTTTATGTCTTTGCTGTATTTATACTCTTCATCCGCGTGATGTATCACGAATTTTTTCCCGCTCGCTCTGATATCGCCCATTGTGAGCGCCTTTAGGTCGGGAATATCCGTGAGCGCATTCTTTGCGGGGTCGAGATATTTCTCAATCAGCTCATCGACCAGAGGGGGCTCCACATAGTTTTTCAGGGTGAAAGGCCCTACCTTCTGATCCTGATACGCCCTGATATCAAGAATAAAGAATTCATCGTAATTCCTGACAATCTCTCCGAAATATGAAAACGCTTCGTCGGCGCTCATTCCGCTCATTATACCGTGGCCGATATATGCCCTGCCTCTTTTCTGCTTGAGACGGATTCCGAATTTGCGCACGCCGTATTGATACTGCTCAAACGGAGTGCCGTCCTGACAGCAGGCGGTGTAGTTCATACCCTTAGTGCCTGAATTATGAGCGCCCGGAATGGCGACTTTTGTTATTTTTGCGTCATCGGTTATATATGACATCCAGTTTTCGTAAAACATATTACACCACCTGGAAAATATAAAACTTAAGATAATCCGTCTCGGGAACATTCCAGAGAATCGGGTGATCGCAGCACTGCCGTCTGACCTCAATCTGTCTGAGCTGAACCCCCGCATCCGCTGCGGCGGAAACGAGCATTTTTTCAAAAGCCTCGCTCTTCATAAAGTGAGAGCAGGAGCAGGTCGCGAGATATCCGCCTCTGGGCAGGAGCTTCATCGCCCTGTAATTAATCTCTTTATATCCCCTCTCCGCCGAAGCGACGGTTTTTCTGCTCTTCGTGAATGCGGGCGGGTCGAGGATTATAAAATCGTAAGGCCTGCCGCCTTTTTTCTCAAGCTCCGGAAGCAGATCGAAAATATCAGCCGTGACAAACTCCATACGGTCCGAGAAGCCGTTAAGCTCCGCGTTTTCGCGCGCTTTTTCAATCGCGGAAGCGCTTACATCCGCCGCGGTCACACTCTGCGCTCCGCCGGCAACGGCATTGAGCGCGAATGACCCGGTATGAGTGAAGCAGTCGAGCACTCTTCTGCCCCTTGCGATACGCTGAATCGCAAGGCGGTTATATTTCTGGTCAAGGAAAAACCCCGTTTTCTGCCCGTCTTTGAAATCGACTTTATATTTAATTCCGTTTTCGGTTATAAGCGTTTCGGTTGAGTCTGTATGAGGTATCCCCTCATACCAGCCCTTATACTGAGTCAGCCCCTCGTTTTCACGGATTGCAACATCGTTTCTCTCGTAAATGCCGTCAACTGTGTCTCCGCCCTCCGAAAGGATTCTGACAAGCAGGGAATAGATCATGTCCTTTCGCTGCTCGATTCCGTAAGAGAGCACCTGGGTGACAAGGATACCGGAAAATCTGTCAACCGTGAGACCCGGCAGCCCGTCCGCCTCGCCGAATACAAGCCGGCAGCAGGAAAAATCATCTGCCATTACGGTGCGGCGGTATTCAATTGCATAGCGCAGACGGCGCTCCCAGAAAGCGGGAGAAAAAGTCTCGTTGGCGTTTGAAGAAAGCAGACGCACTCTTATCTTGCTTTTTTCACTCACAAGCCCGGTCCCAAGATAGGCGCCCTTTTGGGTTGCAACATCCGCAAGGCATCCGTTTTCAATCTCGCCGAATGCCGAGACAATCTCTGTATCATATACCCAGGGATGCCCGCCCCTGAGGGATTTCTCCGCCTTGGGCGTAACAGTTATGACAGGAAATTTTCTTTGTTTCATAGTTAATCCTTTTTGAGCCGGAGTCAGACGGAAAAGATATCGCAGGGAAGCGTTTCATAATTCTCTGAGGAATTTCAAAAAACCCAAAAAAAGTCGCACTGCCGAATGTGTGCAGCATTCGGCAGTGCTTTGGGGAAAGAGAAAAT
>CADBOL010000059.1 GCA_902796295.1 Oscillospiraceae bacterium | reverse complement strand
TGCGCTCGATATAGGCAATACAAATATTGTCGCCGGATGTTTTGACGGCGATGAGATTCTCTTTTCGGAGAGAATAAAGACCGACACATCAAAGACGGATATAGAGTTTGTCGTGCTGATTGAGGCGGTGCTGAAGCTTCATAATGTCAGCGTTGACAGCATTGAGGGCGTTGCTGTGTCATCGGTTGTGCCCCAGGTAAATACTGTTATTACAGCTGCGGTCAGGAAAATGCTGAATTTAACGCCTCTGTTTGTCGGACCGGGCGTCAAAACGGGTATTAATGTTGCCATTGACGACCCGTCATCGGCGGGTGCGGATCTGATAGTCGACGCTGTCGCCGGTCTGAATGAATACGGCGCGCCGCTGATTATGATAGATATGGGCACGGCAACCACCATTACGGTTCTCGATAAAAACAGGAATTTCATCGGCGGGGCAATACTGCCCGGTGTCGGTTCGGCAATGGATTCTCTTGTGAATAAAACCTCTCAGCTGCCGAGAATTTCGCTGGAAGGGCCGAAAAAGCCGATAGGAAGAAACACAGTCGACAGCATGAAGAGCGGAATCATTCTCGGTCAGGCGGCCGCGATGGACGGCCTGATTGACAGGATGTGGGAGGAGCTCGGCTACGAGACAAAGATTGTCGCAACGGGAGGCCTCGCTCCGTCAATTATACCCGAGTGCACTCACGAAATCACTGTGGATGACAATCTGATTCTCAAAGGTCTTAAATATATTTATGACAGAAACAAAAGCTGACGGATTCGATATAATTAAAAATCGGAGTTACCGGCAGTAAAAGCACATTTATGTGCAGTATGCTGAAACAGGCGCGGATACGCTGCTTGATGAAATGAGGAAATGATATGAGTAACACCAAATCAAAAATCAGGAGTATTCTTTGCATTTTATTCTCTTTTATTTTTATTTTCGGTGCCGTAACATTTATCAGGGCAGATGCCGAGAGCCGCTTTGATACATATATTTCAACTGATAAATCACATTACGGTTATCAGGATACGGTGAAACTCAGCGTCCGTATCAATAATCCGTACAGAGAAGAGCTGAAGGATGTCAAAGTAATAATTGAATCCGGCGATTTCGGATTGCTGGGCTCACAGAGCAGTGAAATCTGCATTGAAACCGTAAATCCAAAGCGGTATAACCACGCGGATTATTCTCTGATTCTCTCCCGGAACTTCAGAGGCCTGGGCTTTTTCCAGAGGATTGTTTTGTTTTTCAAGTATCTGTTCAGCCGCTCTTATACCGAAATACCGAAGGCCGGTGTGCCTGACGGAAACTATATAAAGCAGACTGAGAGTATCAGCATTAACGGCTCTCAGGCAGAGGTTACTGTTTATGTGATTTACGATCCGCCGGAAAATGACGTTATTTCAGTTGAAGATCCCGAATCAAGGCCCGTAATTATCAATACAACGACGACGACGACAACGAAACCCTCGAGCACGAAAACGGAGTTTACTCTCAAATATGATGCAAACGGCGGAAAGGGAGCGCCGTCAACTCTGACCGGAAAGGGCAATGTAACGGTATCTTCTGTTATTCCCGAAAGAGACGGGTATGCGTTTGCCGGGTGGTCACTAAACTCAAATTCCGCTGCTGCGGAGTATAAACCCGGAGATATATTCCAGCTGAATAAGGACACCACGCTTTATGCCGTGTGGACGGAAAAAAACAGAGCGTAAAATTCCTGTAAGTGCCGGACCGGCGAATATAGGTAATATAATCATCTGTTCCTTGTTTTCTTTCTTTTTTGCGTTTTAAAAAAATCAAGCTCACAGGCTGAATGCAGCCCGTGAGCTTATTGCTGTTATATTGTCTGTCTGCTTTTCGCTTAAATGCGACAGCCCTGTGTTTTAAAGATTATCTTATTTATCCGTTCTTACCTTTGTCCTTATGTCTTCTTTGACCTTTGCGATGAATTCGTCAAGAGTCATCTCGGTTGTTTCGCCCGTGTCGCGGCTTCTTACGCTGACTATGCCGCTCTCCGCCTCCTTGGCGCCGATAATGAGCATATAGGGCGCTCTGTCAATCTGCTGCGCCTCGCGGATTTTATAGCCGATTTTCTCATTTCTGTCATCGAGCTGTGTTCTGATATCCGCTTTGCCGATTGCGTTATAAACCTCGGTTGCGTAGTCAATTGTCTTTTCGGATACCGGAAGAACCTTGACCTGGAGAGGAGCGAGCCATACCGGGAATTTGCCCTTCGTCTCTTCAATGATATAAGCCATAAACCTGTCGAGTGAGCCGAGAATCGCGCGGTGAAGCACGACGGGGGTTTTTTCACTCTGGTCGCTGTCGATATACTTGAGGTCAAATTTCATCGGCAGGCAGAAGTCAAGCTGACATGTTGAGAGAGTGTATTCCGCGCCGACGGCGGGTTTAACGTTAACATCAAGCTTCGGGCCGTAGAAAGCCGCCTCGCCGATTTCTTCGGTGAAATCGAGGCCGAGCTCATTCATAACATCGCGCAGGGCGCTTTCGGCTTTATCCCACATCTCGTCATCCTGATGGTATTTGACTTTGTCTTCGGGGTCTCTGAGCGAGAGAACACAGCGGTAATCCGTGATACCGAAATCCTCATAAACCTCGCGGATGAGAGCAACTACCTTCGCGACCTCGTCTTTAATCTGTTCGGGAGTCACAAAAAGGTGAGCGTCATTCTGGCAGAAGTGGCGGCCTCTCTCAATGCCCTTGAGAGTGCCTGAGGATTCAAATCTGAAATCGTGTGCGATTTCGCCGATTCTTATGGGAAGCTCCTTGTAGGAGTGAGGCTTGTTGGCGTAAATCATCATATGATGGGGGCAGTTCATCGGGCGCAGAACGAAGCTTTCGCCTTCAACTTCCATCGGGGGGAACATATTCTCTTTATAGTGATCCCAGTGACCGGATGTCTTGTAGAGCTGAACTGTGCCCACGCACGGTGTCATAACGTGATGATAGCCGAGCTTGCGCTCTTTCTCTTTGATATAGTTCTCAAGCTCCTGCCAGACCGTATA
>CADBOL010000058.1 GCA_902796295.1 Oscillospiraceae bacterium | reverse complement strand
TGTTTGAGAGCAGTGCAATTTCATAGGGGTCTCAAACCTGCTTGAAGATTTCAACAGCTACGATAGGTTTGAGAGCAGTGCAATTTCATAGGGGTCTCAAACCGGCGTGCCGGTCCATGTATAGAATTCTCTGTTTGAGAGCAGTGCAATTTCATAGGGGTCTCAAACCCTTGTGACAGCTCTTACCGGAGGTGAAGGTTTGAGAGCAGTGCAATTTCATAGGGGTCTCAAACAATTGATTAATTCTCCGGTTATACCTCTGCGTTTGAGAGCAGTGCAATTTCATAGGGGTCTCAAACTTGTGCAGAGAATGTCATGAGTTTTATCACGTTTGAGAGCAGTGCAAATCCATAAGGTTTCAAACGCAGGGTTTATCTCACCCCCCACCCCCAAATGAAAAGAGCTCTCGTAATGAGAGCTCTTTGCTGTTGCTTTTCGCCTGGATATTCGCTTCACAGATACTCCGCCAGGGCTTTGAGGTTGTCAACGTCAACGCTTGCGCGGATTTCGGATTCCGCATACATTTCACGGGTTGTGACCCCGCTGTAAACCAGCGCGCAGGGGATGCCGTGATTCATGCCTATCGCGATATCCGTCGCGAGCCTGTCGCCTACAAAGGCGAGCTCGCTTTTATCGCACCCGAGCAGGCCGGTTATGTAGTCAACCGTTGCTTTCATCGGCTTTCCGAGCACGAGCGGCCTTCTGCCCGTGGAGGCGGCAAACATCTCAATCATCGACCCGGTGTCGGGCATAAACCCGTCTGCCATAGGGCAGTTGACATCGGGATGAGTGGCGATATAAGTAACTCCGGCGGCGAGATAATTCGCCGCTTTTCTTATTTTTTCATAGGTGAGCGTGGTGTCAAATCCGAGCAGTACGATATCGGGATCGTCATCGACAAGGTTGATTCCGTATCTGATCATATCGCCCGTGAGGCGCTCGTTTCCGAGCAGATACACTCTTTTGCCCGGGTAGTTTTTGTTAAGATATGAGCCGGCAACGTGAGAGGAAACAATGACTTTGTCTTCATCAACGGGGAATCCCATTTTCGCGAGCTTTTCGCGGCAGACCTCAACATTGTTTGAGGAATTATTTGTGAAAAAATAGAAATCCCTGCCGGTCTCGCGGAGCTTTGATATGAAATCCTTTGATCCCTCGATTATGTTTCCGCTGAGATAAAAGGTGCCGTCCATATCGATTATGAAATATTTTGTTTTTGCAAAAATCGATTTATCCATTATTATTCGCCGACTGAGGAAACCTCGTCGTCACCTACTTTTCCCGTAACTTTTCTGAGATTTGTGTGCACGGCGCGCACCTGCGCAAGGCTAGATGAAATCGCTTTGTCGGCGTCGCTCATGAGCTTCTCCGCAAAATCGGCGGCGCCCTGACGGATTTCGGCAGACCATTTGTTTGCCTTTTCGACTATCTCCTCGGCCTTCTCTTTCGCGTGGCTTTCGGTGAGCTCGCTCTGCTCGATTGCCGTCTTGATTATCGCGTCCGCCTTCGCTTTGGCGTCTTCGATTATGCTCTGCGCCATAGTCTCGGCGTCGGCTGTGATTTCATCGGCTTTCTTTTGCGATTCAACCACTATCGTGCTTGTGTCAACGGCTTTTGCCGCCTCAACCATCGCCTGTGATTTGATTTCGTTTCCCTCGGCGCTCGCGTCGTCAACTATCTTTTTGGCCTCGTTATCCGCCTCGGTTACCTTGCCCTTGCAGTAATCCTCGGTCTTGAGCACGAGATTGCGTACTTTTTCCTCCGCAGCGGAGACGAGAGCCCTTGATTTTTCCTGGGCGGCGGTGACTACATTCACCGATTCCTGCTTTGCTTTGGCGAGGATGTTGTTTCTGTCGGCGACTATTATTTTCGCCTGTGCGATTTCTTTGGGAAGGCCCGCTCTGATTTCGTCTATCGTGTTTCTCACGGATTCGGCGTCAACGGCTATTTTGCCGCCTCTGAGCGTCTTGGCACCTCCGTCTAAAATATCTTCTATCTGGTTTAAAAGCTGGTCGGTATTCATTGATACATACCCCTTTCTTTGATTCTCTTTATTATGTCTTCGCACACGGGAGCGGGAACGAATCCGCTTATATCCGCGCCGAATTCGCAAAGCTGTTTGACAAGGCTCGATGACAGGAACATGTTATTCTGATCCGTTGTCATGAATACGGTTTCGAGCTCGGGATTGAGGTGTTTGTTTGTGAGCGCCTGCTGGAATTCATACTCAAAATCCGAAACGGCTCGAAGGCCCTTCACAACAGCGCAGGCGCCTTTTTTTTCACAGTATTCCGCGAGCAGGCCGCCGTACATATCAATCTCGCAGTTATCGATTTCCGGGGGTATCGAGCGGCGTATGAGCTCCACTCTCTCGGATGCGGTAAAGTAACTGTTGGGCTTATGATAATTTACCATTACGACAATAATGACCTTGTCAAAGAGCTTGCACGCCCTGCTGATTATATCAAGATGACCGTTGGTGATGGGGTCAAAAGAGCCCGGGCAAACGGCAATTTTCATTTTATCAATCCTTTCGGTAAATTGTGACGGCTGTTTTGCCGTATTTGTATTCCCTGTATTTCGCGAGAGCTCCCGCCGCATCGGGGAGCGTTTCCCTGCAGGAGTGCTCGCATATTACAATCCCTTTGTCGTCAACGAAATCCGAAACTCTGTCAAGCGCCTTTTCCATAAAGCCGGCGGCGTAGGGCGGGTCGAGAAAAACTATATCGAATTTCCTTACATTCATATTGAGGAATGCGGAGTAATCCTTTGCGAAGACCTCTGATTTATCGCCGAAACCGGTTTTTTCGATGTTTGCCTGAATGATTTTGACTGCGTTTTTATCTGAATCGACAAATACGGCGCTCTTTGCTCCTCTGCTGAGAGACTCTATGCCGAGCTGGCCGGAGCCGGCAAACAGATCGAGCACGCGCGCGCCCTCTATCTCAAACTGAATCGCGCTGAAAACGGCTTCTTTGACCTTTTCGGATGTCGGCCGTGTCGTTTCGCCCTCAAGAGTCCTGAGCGACATTCCTCTTGCGGAGCCGGTTATAACACGCATACTTTTCATCTCTCTTTCATGTCAATGATACCGCAAAAAATCTCATAATATTATCTCATTGAGAGTATATTATTGTCAAGTGAATTATTTGTGAATAAAATAATAATAATTTAAAAAAATATTGTATTTTGCGCGCGTATTATGATATACTGTCAAATATTATAATAAGGGTATTATGCTTTTCTTTGACTCGATTATTGATATCCCGGCTGAAGGGCGGTGAGAGGGTGCCGGTAAAAATTAAGAATGTTGAAAACGGCAGCCTTGCCGCCAAAAAGGGAATCTGCCCGGGAGACACCCTCGCCTCGATCAACGGGAATGAGATAAACGATGTGCTTGATTACCGCTTTTACCTCTCCGAAAAAAAGCTGAATCTCCTTATTATGAAACCCGGAGGAAAAGAGAAAAAAGTCAGAATCAAAAAGGAAGAATCCGAAGATATCGGCCTTGAGTTTGAGACCTATCTCATGGATAAACAGCATTCGTGCAAGAATAAATGCATATTCTGCTTTATCGATCAGCTTCCCGAAGGGCTGCGCGACAGCCTCTATTTCAAGGATGACGATTCGCGTCTCTCATTTCTTTTCGGTAATTACGTAACGCTCACCAATCTCGATGACGCCGAGGTTGACAGGATCATCAGAATGCATATAAGCCCCGTGAATATCTCGGTCCACACCATGAATCCGGAGCTGAGAGTGAAGATGATGAAAAATCCCCGCGCGGGCGAGAGTCTCAAGTATATTGAGAGATTCACCTCAAACGGTATCGATGTCAACGCCCAGCTTGTTCTCTGCCCCGGTATCAATGACGGCGCCGAGCTTGAGTTTTCACTGCGTGAGCTTTTTAAACTCGGCGAAAACATAAAGAGCATCGCGTGCGTTCCGGTCGGCATCACAAAGCACAGAGATAGTCTCTGCCCTCTCAATACTTATGATAAAGAGAGCGCGGGCAGGGTGATAGACACGATTGACCGCATCAATAGCGAAAACGTATCGGCGGGCGGCAGAGCAGCCGCTTACGCGGCGGATGAGTTTTATCTCTACGCAGAGAGAGAAATGCCCGGCCCGGATTATTATAACGATTTTCCTCAGCTCGAAAACGGAGTCGGCATGTGGACTCTGCTCAGAGAGGAATTCATGCAGGCGCTTGATGAGTGCACGGTCACCTCGCTCAGCCGTGAGGTTTCAGCCGTGACCGGCACGGCGGCCTATCCGCTTATCAGCGAACTGGCGCTTGAGGCTCAGAAAAAAATAGAGGGGCTTAAAATACACGTGTATGCCGTCACGAATAAGCTTTTCGGCGAGAGCATCACGGTATCGGGCCTTATCACCGGGGCCGATATAGTTTCGGCGCTTGAGGGGAAGACCGTCGGCGAAAAGCTGATTATTCCTCCGAACTGTCTGAGAAGCGAGGGCGATATGTTCCTCGACAATATGACGGTTGATGAGCTTTCGGAAAAGCTCGGAGGAGTCAAGGTCATGCAAAACGGGCCCTCCGGGGGAGAGCTGCTTGAAGCGTGGCTCACAGACTGACAACAAAAATGTAAGGAGATATTATGGCAGGAAACACAGTGGCGATTGTCGGCAGACCGAATGTCGGCAAATCCACATTATTCAATAAACTGACCGGGCAGAGAATCGCCATAGTTGACGATACCCCGGGAGTGACGAGAGACCGCATTTTCGGCGAGTGCGAGTGGCTCGGCAGAAAATTCATGCTCATTGACACGGGCGGCATAGAGCCCGCGAGCGAAGATATAATCTTAAAGCAGATGCAGAGACAGGCTCAGCTCGCCATAGACTCCGCCGAGGTCATTATCTTTGTAACGGATATACGCACCGGAGTGGTTGCCACCGATATGGAGGTTGCCGCAATGCTCCGCAAGAGCAACAAGCCGATAATTCTCGTTGTCAACAAATGCGATTCCGTCGGCGAGCTCCCAGCGGATTTTTATGAGTTTTACAATCTCGGTCTCGGCGATCCGATTGCCGTGTCATCGGTCCACGGCCACGGCACGGGCGATATGCTCGACGAGGTGCTCAAATATCTGCCCGCTCCCGCAGAGGGAGAGGATGAAGACGGCGAAGAT
>CADBOL010000057.1 GCA_902796295.1 Oscillospiraceae bacterium | reverse complement strand
GCATAAAGGGCGTATCTGTAATCGTCACAGACTTCACCCCACCTTACTCGGGTTTTCTCAATTCTCACGTCTTTGGCGTACTTTATGAAAAATCCGGAGTTTCCGTGCTTCTCAATCTCCCTGCCGAGTCCGGGTCTGAGATCATAGAGACCGCGCTCCCATTTTGATGAGGCAGAGAGGGTGAAAGAGCAGTTTTCAAAGCTCACATCCTCAATGAGATTATTCTCATTCCCGTGAATAAGAACTCCGTTTTCGCCGGCGGCGTTGATGTTGAAAAATCTGATATTCTTTATCTTGCCGCAGCGGGTATTCTCATCGCGGTCAAATGCCGTTATCACAACGGGCTCGGCGGTCCCCCACCAGTCAGGGCAGAATCTGCGAGTCTCAACGGTGATGTTTGAGAATGATACATTTTCAACATTGCCGCCGTCGCGTATCTGTATTGAGAGACCTCTGTTTGACCTGCTTATCACGCAGTCCGAAACCATTACGTTTCTGAAATCGCCGACTCCCTCGGTGCCTATCTTTATCGCGGCGGAGGTTGAGACGAGAGTGCAGCCCGATATTATGATATTTTCGCACGGGCCGTATTCGGAGTTTCCTTTTGAGGTTTTAAGGCAGATGCAGTCATCAGCGCAGGTTATATGGCAACCGAGAATCCTCACGTTTGAGCAGTGATCCGGGTCTATGCCGTCGGAGTTCGCGACATCGAGATCGTTGAGAATCCTGATTTCGGAAATCAGAACATCATCGCATCCCGCGGGGTGCAGAGTCCAGAACGGGGCGTCAACAACGGTGAAATCCCTGAATGAAATATGATTGCTCTTCTCCGTATAGATTACGGTCGGTCTCGGGTAAAAATCACCCGTCACATAATATTTATCCTTGCGCTTTACAAAGGCGTGTCCGTTGGCGTCAATGACTCCATCTCCGGATATCGAGCATCCGTCCGCCTCAAAGGCGTAAATAAAGACAAAGCTCGGTTTGCCCGTGACCGGGTTTCCGATAAGGGCAGTCTTCGGGTCGTTTATCATCTTATTGGGGCGAATATATCCCTCTATATCTGAGGTTGCCTTGAGCCTCGCGCCCTTCTGTATATGCAGATCGACATTCGCGCCGAGTCTGATTGAGTCGCTGTAAAATACGTGCCCGCTCTCGAGCGTAACACGGCCGCCGCCCTGTGAGGCGCATTCGTCAATCGCTCTCTGTATCGCTCCGGCATCATTTGTCTTTCCGTCTCCGACAGCGCCGTAAGATAAGACATTGTATTCTTTCATATCACATTCCCCTGCGCTTTACGCAGTTTTCAAGATTAATCGCCTCATATACGCCGTCATCAAACAGCTCGCAGATTCCCTTATACTCTTCAAGAGAGAGAGTTTCGAGAGTCTTGCCCTCTTTTATGCAGAGAGCGACGACCTCGCCGGTCGCCTTGTAGGCGTCTCTGAACGGCAGGCCCTTTGAAACAAGATAGTCGGCGCAGTCGGTGGCGTTTATGAATCCGCCTGCCGCAGCCTTTCTCATATTTTCGGGTATAACCTTCATAGTGTCAATCATCGGCACAAGTGTGGTAAGACAGATTTTGACTGTGTCAAAGGCGTCAAACACCGCCTCTTTATCCTCCTGCATATCCTTATTATATGCCAGGGGGATACCCTTCATAACGGTCAGCAGACCCATAAGGTCGCCGAATACCCTGCCGCTCTTGCCCCTGACAAGCTCGGTGATATCGGGGTTTTTCTTCTGCGGCATGATGCTCGAGCCGGTTGAGAAAGCATCGTCAAGCTCAATGAATTTGAATTCCCAAGAGCACCAGAGGACTATCTCCTCGCTGAGTCTCGAGAGATGAACCATTATCAGCGAGAGAGCCGATGCGAGCTCTATGCAGAAATCCCTGTCGGAGACTCCGTCAAGAGTGCTCGCCGTGTAGGAGTCAAAATCGAGCAGGTCGGCAACAAGCTGCCTGTCAACCGGGTATGTGGTGCCCGCGAGAGCGCCCGAGCCGAGAGGCGAAACGTTCATCCTCTTTTTCGCATCCTCCACCCTGCCGATATCTCTCTTGAGCATTTCGGTATAGGCGCTCAGATGAGCTTTGAATGTAATGGGCTGAGCTCTCTGCAGATGAGTGTAGCCGGGCATAATGGCGTGAGCATTCTCTTCGCCCTTTGTATTGAGAGATTTGATTAAATCGCGCAGAAGGTCAATAACCGCGTCGCATTCATCCCTGAGATAGAGGCGGATATCGAGCGCAACCTGGTCGTTGCGGCTCCTGCCCGTGTGAAGGCGCTTGCCGGCGTCGCCAATTCTCTCTGTGAGAGTCTGCTCTATAAAAGTGTGTATATCTTCGGCGTTGGGGTCAATGACGAGTTTACCCTCATCGATATCGCTTCTGATACCCATAAGGCCGTAAATAATCGAAACGCCGTCTTCAATTGATATTATACCTTTGGCGGTCAGCATTTTCGCGTGAGCGATACTGCCCTCTATATCCTGAGCGTACATTCTTGAATCAAAGGAAACGGAGGAATTGAAATCATTTGTCCTCTTGTCAATATCCTTTGAGAAGCGTCCTGCCCATAGTTTCATAAGTATCTCCTACCTTTAAGCCAAGGAAACGCCGAGCGAGTCAGCGTTTCCGGATTTTTTTATTATTTTTCGTTTCTCTGAGCGTCAAGAATCGCCCTCACCTTGAGAGGAAGACCGAAGAGATTGATGAAGCCCGCGGAATCCTTCTGATTGTAAACCTCGTCTGCATCAAATGTGGCAAAATCTTCGCTGTAAAGAGTGTAGGGAGATGTAACTCCGGCATTGATAATGTTGCCCTTATAGAGCTTGAGCTTCACATCGCCGGTGCAGGTCTGCTGTGTGCTGTCAACAAAAGCGGAGAGCGCCTCTCTGAGCGGTGTATACCACTTGCCGAAATATACAAGCTCGGCAAACTGATGGGCGACTATCTCTTTATAATGCATCGTGTCTCTGTCAAGAGTGAGAGTCTCGAGAATATCGTGCGCCTTAAAGAGGATAGCGCCTGCGGGATTCTCATAAACGCCTCTCGACTTCATGCCGACAAGACGGTTTTCAACTATATCGTCAAGGCCTATGCCGTTTTTGCCGCCGATATCGTTGAGATACTCTATGAGCTCAACGCCGCCCATTTCTTTGCCGTCAACGGCGGTGGGTATTCCTTTTTCAAAATGAATGGTGATATATGTATCCTCATCGGGAGCCTGCTCGGGAGCGACACCCATCTCGAGGAATCCGGGCTTCAGATACTGCGGCTCGTTTGAGGGATCCTCAAGGTCAAGACCCTCATGGCTGAGATGCCAGAGATTCTTGTCTTTTGAGTAATTGGTCTCGCGGTTGATTTTAAGAGGAATGTTGTGAGCTTCGGCGTAGTCAATCTCTTCCTCACGCGATTTGATATTCCAGATTCTCCATGGAGCGATAATCTCCATCTCGGGAGCGAAAGCCTTGATGGCGAGCTCAAATCTGACCTGGTCGTTGCCCTTGCCCGTGCAGCCGTGGCAGATGGCGTCGGCGCCCTCTTTCTTGGCTATCTCAACAAGTCTCTTGGCAATAATCGGGCGAGCGAAAGCGGTGCCCAGAAGATAAAGCTTCTCATATTTTGCACCGGCCTTGAGAGTCGGGAAAATATAGTTATTTACAAACTCATCTTTAAGATCTTCGATATAGAGCTTTGAAGCGCCGGTTTTGAGAGCTTTCTCCTCAAGACCGTCAAGCTCGGTGCCCTGACCGACATCGCCGGATACGGCTATGACCTCGCAGTTATTGAAATTCTCTTTGAGCCAGGGAATGATGATTGAGGTGTCAAGACCTCCGGAATAAGCAAGTACTACTTTTTTAATCTCTTTCATTTATGTCGCCCTTTCATAAGTTATGCATTAATTATACATTATTTTTGCATAAAATCAAGCTTATACTGTAATTTTATTCATTTTTGTTGAATATTTCAATTATTTATTCACTAAGAGTCAATTTGTATTCATTTTAACGAATAATCATCTGTCAACAATGAGACCGACTTTTTTCTTTGCCTTCTGCAGTGTGCGGTAAGCTATCCTCGACGCTTTTTCGGCGCCGTCATTTGCTGTCTGCATGAGATAGGCCTTATCTTTCATGAGTCTGTCGAAGTTTTCCTGAACGGGTCTGATTTCCTCGATAACCGCCTCGGCTACCTTAACCTTGAAATCGCCGTATCCCCTGCCTTCAAACTCCTTCTCTATCTCGTCAAAACTTAAACCCGTGCAGCCGGAGTAGATTGACATGAGATTATTGATACCGTCTTTGCCGTCTGCGTATTTCACAACCGCCTCGCTGTCGGTGACTGCCGACTTGAATTTTTTCATAATCAGGTCGGGGCTGTCGTAAAGGAAAACGGATGCCCTGGGATTCGTATCACTCTTTGACATCTTCTGAGCAGGATCCTGCAGGCTCATGACCTTGGCGCCTATTTTGCCGATATAGGGCTCGGGAAGCTTGAAGGTCTGGCCTCTGAGGTTATTGAATCTGTCTGCGATATCTCTCGCTATCTCAAGATGCTGCTTCTGGTCGGCGCCCACGGGCACGTAATCCGCCTGATAGAGGAGGATATCCGCCGCCATGAGCACGGGATAGGCAAAGAGACCGACATTGACATTATCGGCGTGTTTCTGCGATTTATCCTTAAACTGTGTCATCCTCTGCGCCTCGCCGAACATCGTATAGCAGTCAAGAATCCAGGCGAGCTCGGCGTGAGCGTGAACCATGCTCTGGATAAATACGATATTCTTTTCGGGGTCGAGACCGAGAGCAAGGAGCGTGGCATACATCTCGAGTATCTGCTGTCTGAGCTTTGCGGGCTCCGGATGAACCGTAAGGGCGTGAAGGTCCGCGACGGCAAAAAGGCAGTCATTATCCTCGCTCATGTTTTTCCAGTTTTTAAGCGCGCCGAGATAGTTGCCGATTGTGGGTATTGAGGTCGGCTGTATGGCGCTGAGAACTACAGGTTTTCTTTCGGCTTTAACTTCGTTTTCCATAATTCATCCTTTCATCTCCGCCGCTGTCTTTGCGAGCAGGCGGATTCCCTCAACTATTCCCTCATCGCTCGGAGTGGAGAAGTTAAGGCGTATATAATCGCATTTTTCGCTCATATCCACAAGGAAGGCGTTGCCCGGCACGGCGGAGACGCCGTTTGCCGACGCTCTCTTTACGAATTCAAGCATGTCGATTCCTTCTTTGAGCTTTGCCCAGACAAAAAGACCGCCCTCGGGTCTGTGATAATCGAGATAGGGCAGAAGCAGCTCATCCATATTGTCACACATGAGGTTGAGCTTGCGGGCGTAAATCTTTCTGATTTTTTCAACGTGGCCTTCAAGCTTGCCGGCCTTAAGCCAGTTGTAAACCATGAGCTGTGTAAGCATCGCGGTGTGAACATCCTGCGTCTGTTTGGCGACAGTCATCTTTGCTATGATTTCTTTGGGAGCGACTGTGAAGCCGACACGCATACCCGGGGCAATGATTTTTGAGAATGAGCCGTTATAGACTACTATACCGTCTGTGTCAAGGCTCTTTATCGGGGGCACCGGCTCGCCCGATACCCTTAAATCTCCGTAGGGGTTATCCTCGAGAATAACGACGGAGTATTTCTTCGCGAGTTCATAAATCTTTTTTCTCTTTTCAAAAGAGGTGGTGATTCCGGCCGGATTCTGGAAATTGGGTATGGTATAAATGAATTTGGCGTTCGGTGTCGTGCGGAGTTTCTCTTCAAGTATATCGATATCCATACCGTCTTTTTCTATGGGAACTCCGACAAGATTCGCACCGAATCCTCTGAAGCAGTTGAGCGCACCGATAAAAGCCGGCTCCTCGGTGATTACGGCGTCGCCGTAATTGAGGAAAACCTGAGACATGAGGCTCATCGTCTGCTGAGCTCCGCTGACAACTATGACTGCGTCATTCTCTCCGCCTGCG
>CADBOL010000056.1 GCA_902796295.1 Oscillospiraceae bacterium | reverse complement strand
GCAATTGATTATGACATTTATCAATGCAATATATCTTTTTGATGACAAAATAATAATCGCTTACAATTATATGGAAAGACAGGAAACTGTATTGCTGAGCGATTTGAAAGAAACAAGTTTAGTTCCTGTTTCGAGTTTGAGTAATTATGGGGTGCCATTAAAAAAGACTTGCTTTTAGCAGGTCTTTTTTATTATATCCGGGATGATATTACTTGTAATTTGCGATAACAAATGAGGCAGCCGCGGGATAAACCTGCGGCTGCAATTGTTACATATATTCGGATTACTCTATTTCGAGTCTCTTTGCCTCGGGAACTTCCGACTGTTTCTTGGGAAGAGTAAGCTTAAGTACACCATCTTCATATTTTGCCTTGATCGCATCCGCGTCAATACCCGTAATGTCAAAGGATCTTGAATACGAGCCGTATGAACGCTCCATGCGTATTATCTTATCCTTCTCGTCTTTTTTCTCATATCTGCTGTGGCGCTCTGCGCTGACTGTCAGGTTATCACCGTCAATCGAGAGATTGATATCCTTCTTGTCAAATCCGGGCAGATCCGCTTCAAGCAGATAATGATCGCCCTCGTCGGTTACATCGGTTTTAAACTCGGCCAGTTCTTTTGTATCAAAAAAGTTACCGAACGGAAAACCGAGAAAGTTCTTTTCGAATTCATCCATCCCGCGGAAGGGATTGCAGGTGTAAACCGGACGGCCGTTTCTTCTTGTAAGTTCAAACATAATTAATACCTCCATATCATACGATATTCTTTGTGACGGGATTCCGCATTTCCGGAACCCTTCCTGTTCCTTTGACAGTTATTATGATAACCGATGAATTCGGATATTTTATTATAATTTTGTGAACTGTTTGTAAATTGTTAGCAGTCTTCTATATAGAGTGCTAATTATCGTGATATTCTGTTTTACCTGCATCAAAAAAACGGAGCTGCCTGTAAAGACAGCCCCGGGAATAGTTTATATTATCTTATTCTGTTACGCATTCTTCCTGATATTATCCATCAGGAATTTGAATGCGGGCAGTATCTTCTGTATAAGCTTGGGAATAGTGCTCAGGAAGAATGTTATAGCAGTTGTGATATACCCAACCCATTTCGGAGGCTTGTTTTTGGCTTCAAATTTCAGTGTCCTGACTGTATCGGTGTCAACTGTAATATACTGAACGCCGACACCCTCCCAGCGCTCTTTGGCGTAGAGAACCTTTATTGAGTAATCGCTCGCTTTGACTGCGGGCTTGAATGTTGCCTTATACTGGCCTGTTGCATTATTTTCAAGAGTGAATGTGCCTTCGGATTCTTTTACTCCGCCCTTATATACTTCATATCTTGCGGGAACATAGGCAAGGTCTCCCCACTGAGGGTCACCTGCGACTCTGCGGTCCGAAGCATAGGCGTAAATAACATTGTCTTCACCGACATAAATCTTTGATTCTTTTTCAAACTCCGGAGCCTTCATCTTATTCAAATTCGGGCTGTAAGCGGGAGCCGTGTTGGTAACAACAGTCACGCAGCTGGAAGTCTTGTTTTCTTCGGTGTCTGCAGAAGCAATCTTGCGCTGGCAGATGAAATACTCTTTGCCCTTCTGAAGGCCCTTGAATACGGGATCCTTCTGGAAATTCTCGCCGTAATCCTTGGAATACTCATAGCCTTCAACAGCCTTGAGAGTAATCTCGGTCTCGGTTACATTGACTACCTTTACGGCTACTGCGGATTCTCCGCCGGACTTCATAAGCTTGGCCTGCATTTTTTTGGCTGTGCTCGCGTATTTGGTATCTGTCTCCTTGAATCTTACATAGATGTCATAGTAGATGTCTTCCTTCGGATTCTCGGGAGTGAGGACGTTTGAATCCTGATACTTTACCGTATCTGCGCTTGCGCCCGACTCAACGATACCGTACTCGGCGCCGTTGATTGAGTTAACCGTGATGCTGGTGGTGCTTCTTTTTTCGATGTTTGCGTTGATGGGAGGATCCTGTGTTATTTTGAGAGCGATTTCGGTCGAAGCCGTCTTGGTATCGCTTCCCTTGGTAGCGGTAACGGTGATTTTATATTTGCTGCCGGGAGTAAGCTCCTTGACGATGAATTCGTCTCCGCCGCCCTTGATGTTGGGATCCTTGATGATCGTGCTGCTTGTTTCAACGGTAATACCGGTTTTCTCAACAGTGTAACCCGAGGG
This sequence comes from Oscillospiraceae bacterium, assembly GCA_902796295.1. Classification (GTDB taxonomy): domain Bacteria; phylum Bacillota; class Clostridia; order Oscillospirales; family Acutalibacteraceae; genus CAG-177. The sequence continues at coordinate 1,307 of CADBOL010000056.1, read as the reverse complement.
AATATCGGAAATATTTACCGTTACTTCATTGTTTTTGGAATCGTAAGTTGCCGTGACTTTCATATCTCCTTCAGCGCTTGCGCCGACCGCGAAGCAGCCGCCGATAAAGAGCATGGCAAGAATCAGAGATATGATTCTTTTTGTTGTTTTCATACTTTTTCCTCCGTTTTATTTACCCGTAATGGGGATATACGTTGTGTATTATATCATACATTTATAAAAAAATAAATACTTTTTTATAAAAAAACAGGGATTTCATACAGAAATCCCCATAAACTCCATAATTGAACCTATTACTGTACCGGTAATAAGAAGTATAAACGCTATCTTTATATTCTCTTTTTTGCGGTGCTTATTTGTCCTGAAAAGCACAAGCAATCCGATTCCGCTGCCGGTCAGCAAACCCGATATCATCGCTCCCGCGGATATTATACCGGAGATATAAAGCTCGGTTATGACAACCGAGGCGGCGCAATTCGGAATAAGCCCGACCAGGGATGAAATAACGCAACCGAGCACGGGAACGCTTATAAAAACCTCCGAAAGCCTGTCTTCGCCGAGAAATCTCATAACCGTATCAAGAGCAAGACTGACTATAAAAATGAAGAGAGTTATCTGCAGAGTGTGTTTTACGGCAGATTTGAGGATTCCGTCCTCTTCGCAGTTGCAGTTGTCATCCTCACAGATGCAATGGATATCAATCCCGGTTGGTTCGTGTCTTAACATCCGGACAATGATATCAGCCGCAATTCCGATAATAACGGCGGTCACCGCCTTGATAAGCAGTATCTCGATTATTTTTGCGGCTCCGACCTTTTCCGAAATAAAAATCGGAAGCATCTCATCGGATGTGGAGAGAAATACCGCCAGAAGCGTACCGAGCGAAATAATCCTGCCGGAATAGAGCGACGCCGCGGAAGCGGAAAAACCGCACTGCGGAATAATACCGAGAATACCGCCGATTACCGGGCCGTATCTGCCGGCTCTGCTGACAGCCGCCTGCGTTTTTTCCGACATCTTATGCTCCAGATACTCCATAAGAAGGTAGGTTACAAGCAGGAACGGTACCAGCTTCAGTGTATCGAGCACGCTGTCTTTCAGAATATCTAAAATATCATTCATAATTCAATCAAAAAAGAAAAATCTTACTCAGTATCAAATCGGGTAAGCATCAAGCTTACCCGACTGAGATTATCAAAAAATCCGGTTTATTTGCTTGCCGCGTCAACGATGGCTGCGAATTTACCCGCAACAAGCGATGCGCCGCCGATAAGGCCGCCGTCAACATCATACTGAGCGAGAAGCTC
>CADBOL010000055.1 GCA_902796295.1 Oscillospiraceae bacterium | reverse complement strand
TAAATGAACCCATACTGTGACCGTAATAAATAAGAGGAACATCGGGAAACTCGTCTTCAATAAGCTTTGTTACCGTTCTTGTATCTTCAACAAGAACATTCCAGCCGCTTGAATCGCCGAAGTATCCCAGTTCAGAATCATTTCTGACAGATTTACCGTGTCCCTCATGGTCATGAACGCAGACCGCAAACCCTTTAGCGCAAAGACGGGAAGCGAACTCTTCATATCTTTCGCCGTGTTCAGCCATTCCGTGAGTCATCTGAAAAATCGCCTTGACACCGTCATCGGGATACCAGCAGCGTACAAAAATATCCGCAAGCCCCGAAAGAGAATGAACGGAGTACTCTTTTCTGATAATTTCCATAATTCAGCCCTTCCTTAATTTTGTTTATTTACAATTTTATATTCATCATAAGGATTATAATAAGGACATTCGAAACTGCTGCCCTGCATAAATCTGAAAAGTTCATCTTCATCCAAATCAACAAGGCATACGTAACTCTCACTGTCCTCATCGTAATCATAATAAGAACAACTGTCACATATCATAATAATTCTCCTGCTCGGGAATAATCAATTCATAATCGGTAATCTGTATCCCCGCGTCGTCAAGCTCTTTGAGATACGGAGAATAAAGCAATCCGAGCGCTCTGTCACCGGGGAAAATATCCGAAAGAGGTCTGAGAACAAAAGCTCTTTCAAGCATACGCGGATGAGGAAGCGTCAGTTCAGAAGTTTCACATTTGAAATTCTCGTAGAGAAGCAGGTCAAGATCTATAATTCTCGCTCCGTTTTTAACAGTTCTGATCCTCCCCATTGCCGCCTCTATTCCGAGACAGCTGCCCAACAGATTCAGAGGTGATACCCCGGTTTCAACAAGAACAACCGCATTGTAAAACTTATTCTGATCGGTAATCCCGACGGGATCGGTTTCATATACTTTGGATCCGGCAACTATTCTGACGTTAGGCAGTCTTGAAATGGCTCGAAGAGCAAGATTGAGGTTGCCTATTCTGTCACCCATATTTGTACCCAACGCAATAACCGCTTTATTCATAATATCCTCCGATTATTTTCCAACAGTGATTTCTACAGCCGTATATTCAAAATCGGCATCTATCGGCGCTTCTGGTTTTTTTACGCAAACCGTAACCGATCGCAGTTTCTGAAACTCCTTGAAAAGACCGTCGGCAACGCGCATTGCGGCTCTTTCTATCAGATCATCCTTTTGCTCGGTAAAAATCATTTTGGCGGATTTTATTATTTTGGCATAGCTGACTGTATCGGAAAGTTTATCCGTGATACAAGGCTTAGTCAGGTCAATATAAGCAGTTATATCAAGAATAAAATTCTGCCCGTTGATTTTTTCCTCGGGATTTACACCGTGATAGGCAAACACTTTAAGACCTTTTACAATTATTTTATCCATCTTATTTTCCCCGTATACCGTTTATTACTCTTCTCAATTCACTGGCAGCGAAAACATTATGTACTCTGATAATATCCGCTCCGGACAGCACTGCATATGTATCGGCTGCGCAGGTAGCAAAATCAGCATTTTCGGGAGATCCTTCTCTTATAAATCTCTTTCTAGAAATACCCGCAAGCAGTCTGAATCCTTTATGTTTTATTTCACCGATATTTTTAAGAAGGATATAATTATCCTCATGTGATTTACCGAATCCGAATCCGGGATCAAGTATCAGCCTTTCAGAAGGCATACCGATTTTTATACTTTCGCCGATACAGTAATCAAAAAATGAATTGACGGCACTCACAACACCTTCGGGATAGTTTCCTGTTTTATCCGCACCGCCGCAATTATGCATTACAATATAATCGGCATCATATTGCATTACAAGTCCGGCTATCCGTGTATTGAAAATACCGCTGACATCGTTGATGATTTTTGCCCCGTTTTTAAGTGAATACTCTGCGCATTCCGCATAAAAAGTGTCAACCGAGACGGGAACCTCAACGCTGTCAATAACAGCAGGCAACACACTTTCAAGCCTTTTTAGCTCTTCATCATATGAAATTATACTTATACCCGGTCCTGTCGAATTACAGCCGATATCAATAATATCAGCGCCCTGATTCACCATATCCGCGGCATGTTCCGCAGCAAGAGCGGGATCAAAATATTTGCCGCCGTCGGAAAAAGAATCAGGTGTGTAATTCAATATTCCCATTATCTGCGGATACATCAGTTTCTGCCTCCGGTAAGAAGAGAAAGCGCCTCTCCCCTTGTCTTGGAATCATTTCTCATTATTCCTCTGAGAGCGGAAGTCCTGGTCTGAGAGCCCGAAGCCCTTGCCCCTCTCATAGTCATACAGAGATGTTCGGCTTCAATTACAACAGCCACTCCCATCGGATGCAGACTTTCATCAAGGAAATCTGCAATCTGCATTGTAAGACGTTCCTGCAGCTGAGGTCTTTTAGCGAAAGAATCAACAATTCTCGCAAGCTTGGAAAGACCTATAACTTTTCCGTCAGAAGGAATATAAGCGATATGGGCTTTTCCGATAAACGGAAGAAGATGATGCTCACACATTGAATAGAGAGGAATATCCCTGACTATAACCATCTCTTCGCTGCCTTCATCAAACAATTTCAGATGTCTTTCCGGATTATCGTCAAGACCGGAAAATATTTCTTCATACATTCTTGCGACTCTCGCGGGAGTCTCAACAAGACCGGGTCTGTTAGGATCTTCTCCTACAGCGGAAAGAATATCTCTGACCGCTTTTTCTATTTTTTCTCTGTCCATAATTATCACCTGAATATAAATGTCAAAGTAAAGAAACTGTCATCCGCATAGTATCCGGAAACTGCCTCCGAAAAAGTGTTGCCTCTGTTGGATTTGACATTCCCCAGAACATTATAAATCTTTTTATTTGTAATCAGCGCCTTGAATGCTTTATCGTATGACTCTTTATTAACAAAACTTATCTGAATATTTCTTTCACCGGAATTATACTCCTTAAGCATCAGCGAACGGAGTTTGTCATTATCCTTTTCCGAATAATTATCAAATCTGAGTCCGTTTTTAATGCTGTAGTTTTCATCAGTTGCCGTACATCCCGGAGAATAGGAAAAATCGCTGTGGTTAATTCCTATGGCATCATCTGTAAGATTGAAATAAGTATGCACACTCATGGAAGAGGATGAATTGCTGCTTACCGGGTCATCCCAGGTTAAATCAAGATGGTAATAATTGCCGTTGATTTTTACAATATTCCACATATGATCTCCGTCACCGCGTCCGTCACCGCTCGCTTTGCCGCTGACAAGGATGCTTTCGATTCCGACTTTATCAAAAACATATTTAGCGGCTTTTGAATACCCTTCGCAAGCGGCCTTGCCGTCAACCAGAGCGCCGTATGCAGACGAATAGGAATAGACATCCTCCTCAAGTTCATAAGCGCAATGCCCGATTATATAATCATGGATTTCAAGCTCTGTTTTGAATTCATCGGTCAGATCGGAAAGAGACTCGATAATCAGATCTCTTTTTAAACTCATTTCGCTGCGGGCCTTATCATATTCTTCTTTTGTCATTATATAATCAAAAGAAATAAATGTATTCCAGAGCTCACTGTTAAGGCGGCACTTTCTGCCGAGGAAAATAAGATCAGGATTATCATTCAGAAGAGATTTGAATACTCTGTCGAGCTGGTTTTCAGACAAATCGGGAACAAGTATCCTTTCGGGCATATCATAAATCTCATCAAGTATTAAATTATACGCCTGCTTCTCAACAGGAGCAAGCTGGAAAAAATAAGTTTTATATCTGCTTCCGTTTGGCGATTCTTTCACATTGCCTATATATCTGCTGATAAGCGGCAGTCTTATATCGGGAAAACTGGATCTTATCTGAAAGAATGCAGCTGCAACAAGCAATATTGATAAGAATAAAAGAAACAGCCGAGTGCCTTTTTTCATTTAGATATCCCCAAAAGATTATAATTGTGACGGTTTCTCCGCATAAACAGTTTCGTTTATACCCGTGTTGAATACCTGAGTAAGATATCCCTTCATCGCCGAAAAACCTACTATAGTAACATCAGTCTTAATTGTATTTGCAAGGCGTGAATATATCTTATCAAGACTAACGGCGTTTTCCGGGTTGATAACATTTATTAGAATCTGCTCAAGAACCGAGCAGCGGATTTTCTGCGAGTTACCCTCAATGAAATTGGTATAAACGAGATACTTATAAAGTGTATCTCCTTTAAGAGTATTGCTGCCCTTCATAAGAATAAGATTAAATCTGCCTCTGTACTCTATAGACTCGGAAAGATCTACAGTAACACTGCCGAAATAATTGACAGTCTGTTTGAACTGCTCGGTATCGGAGCCTATGCGATGGTCTATTTTAATATTGCAATACTTTTCGGCTGCCTCACAGAGCCCCTCGTCACCGTATAATGAAAATATTTTGCCGAAAGTCATATATGTTCCTTTATAATCCATATTCTCGTCAAGCGAAGGAGAAAGAATTGTATATTTACCTTTCGGCTGAGATATTTTTGTAATCCAGAAAAACTGAAGGTCGCCGCTGACGGAATCATTACACCAGAATAAAAAGTATCTGTCGGATTTTTCAGCGCTTAAAGTATTGACTTCATCTTCCTGCGCCGTAGCTTCGGGATCTCCGCCGAGCGCAGCCCTGAAATCAAAATCATTGTTTTTCAATATCAGATAGCTTGAAACAATGACAGCAAACACCAATACGAGAGCTATCAGAGCCCATAATCTGTACTGCCCGTAATTCTTTGATTTTGAATCGGTCCTGAACCTTACATTCTTACTCATTATAAATCACATTTCATCCATAGTATTTCAGCTTTTTCCCTGTCGACAAAAAGCGTTTTGCCCTCGGGATCATTGCCGGTCAATGATAAGAAACCATCATAAGGCAAAACATAATCAATAGGGTGGGAATTATTGTTGGCAACAGTGATAATTCTTTCTCCCCTGCCTTCTCTCATAAAACATACACAGCCCATTACAGAAGAAACAGGAATAAAATCCCCGTCAATAAAAGCGGGATGATCATGTCTGATTTTACCGAGAAGACGATAGTGAGCCAAAAGACCCTCATCTTCTTTTCCGTAAGGATAGCAACCTCTGTTATAAGGATCAACTCCCCCGTCGGCTCCGGCTTCATCTCCGTAATATACGGAAGGAACACCGGGAAGAGTAAACTGAACCGAAGAAAGCATTTTAAGCAGTCTGACAGCAGATTCACGCTGATTTTTATCAAGACCGCCTTTATATCTTTCAAGATTGCTGCTCTCGTAATTATCCAGAGTGCCCAGTCTGTTTAAAACTCTGCATGTGTCGTGAGTACCGATATGATTCATCAGGCAGTCAACAACACATTTCGGGTAGTTTTCGCATATTTCGGCTATCTTATCATTGAAGCCTTCTGCTATGCCTGTTATCGCAAAATCAAGCATGGCGTTTGCAAAAGGATAATTCATTACAGAATCAAGCTGTCTGCCTTCGAGATATCTTCTGCGTTCACCGTAGCTTATTTTATTGGAGGCATCCTCCCACACTTCTCCGATAATCACGGCATCTTTATCAACAGATTTGACCTTGATTCTCAATGCGTCAAGGAATTTATCCGGCAGCTCATCTGCAACATCAAGTCTCCATCCGCCGGCGCCGAGATTCTGCCATTCCTCAAGAACGGTTTCAATATATTTAATATAACTGTCATTGGTTTCATCGATTTCGGGAAGGATATCAACTCCCCACCAGCTCTCATATTCATCCGGCCATTTTTTGAATTTATACCAGCTGAAATACGGTGATTCTTTATCATTATAAGCACCGCCGGTACCGTAGTTTCCTTCTTTATTGAAATACTTACTGTCAGAACCGGTATGGCTGAATACGCCGTCAAGAATAATATCAATTCCTTTTCCTGCGGCCGATTTGCACAGATGAGCAAAATCTTCTTTTGTGCCCAAAAGATAATCGGGGTTTTCATAATCGGCTGTATCATATCTGTGATTTGAAGCAGCGGAAAAGATCGGGTTGAGATAGATATATCCTACACCTAGAGATTTTATATAATCGAGTCTGCTTTCGATTCCGGAAAAATCTCCGCAAAAGAAATCATATTTTGTTATTCTGCCGTCTTCATCGGGCTCCCATAACGGTTCAGAGCCCCAGTCATCACGTATTATTCTGTCATTTCCCGGTGATTCCTTCTTTTTACCAGAATAACAAAACCGATCGGGAAAAATCTGGTAAATAACCGATCCCTTGATTTTATCGGGTGTCTTGAAATCATCCGAATAAACTGTAAGCTGAAACAAGTCACCGTCAGGCGAAAAAGTCCCCAGTGATAAATCAGCTTTGGTAATAAAAACATCGCCGAAGCCGGTATCAAGTTTAATTTTATAAAAATATAATCCGGATTCTTTGGGTGTGTATGAACATCTCCACCAGGCTTCTCCGTTTTGCTGATTGTGCTCGAAATAAAAGGGCGCCGATTCGGTCTTGTCATCGTGTACTGTTATGAGAGACGCGCCTTTGCACCAGAATCCTGCAGGTAAAATAAAACGGAATATAACCTCGGTATTGACTCTGACAGCACCGAAAGGATATTTATGATAAGTCAGCCTTGAATTGAAGGGAATAAAATCCATTTTAATGAATCCTCCGGAATTATACGGATAACGGCGGGAAGCTCTGAAATTGAAATCAGAAGCTCGGTAAAGAAATACCCGCAAAAAACAATCAAAAGAACGGAAACAGCAATCAGTATAATACGAATAATCTTTCTTGCGAGTATCCTGCTGCTGTAGGAGCTCTCGTTACCGAAACCGGAAGTAAACTCAGTAATACTTTCCCTTTGCGACGGCTTCAATGGACGTTTGACATTACTTTTTTTCATATTAAACCTCAGAATAATTGAGTGCCGGTAAAACCGATAAATCCAAGAGAAATCATTGCAACATAGAAAAACATTGCAGGAGTACCTTTAAATACCGCAGGAATATGCTTATTCTTCTCAATCAGTCTCGCTCCGCTTCCGATTAAAGCAGCCGCAAGGACAAAAGCAAATCCCGCTCCGAAACCAGAAGCTAAACAGTCAATCAGGGAATAGGCAGCTGAATCATTGATATAAGGAACGGCAAAAACGAGCGTATTCAGAGCCGCAATGCCGAGAACAGCTACATTTTCCTTATCTTTTACAATAAGATTGGTGAAAAATGCAGCAATAAGATATACCGAGCCGAGAACAGCGCCGTAAACTACAGCCTTGGCGGCATAAGAGTCAATAGACGACGACTTGGATGTTATAAAATAACACAGTACACTTGTAACAACGGAAAAGCCCGAAATCATAACAGCGAATTTGGCAAAAGTACGCGGACGGGGTGATATTCTCATAACTTCACTCATGCCGAGTCCCGAAGTCATAACAATATTCTGAACAAATATTGTATACAGAGCGGTAATGAGAAGCTGAGTCAGAATTTTCATTCCCGATCACCTCCCCATTCATCTGAGGAGCTTGTAAGAGATTTCAGGAATTCATCTGTTGATGAAAGGATCGAATCAATTTCCTCATAATCGGCAATTACAAGATCAACCGATTCGGGAGGCTCCTCATGCTCAATATCAAGAGCTATTTCTTCAGGCTGAAGCGGATTATCTGTGTTATCGGAAGCATATCTTACAGGCGTTCTCCTGAAACTCTTAAGAAGAGCTGCAAGAAATCCCAAAACTATAAGACAGCCAAACGGCATTGACATGGTTTCAAGAGTGGTATTCATTTCAAGTGAATAACCGCCGATTGACCCTTTGCCGATAATCTCACGCAATAAACCGCAAATAACAATCACACCGGATGCACCGAGAGCGGCACACAGAGAAGTAATAAAAGAATCGCCTGCAGGATGTTTGACCGAGTAAGTTTCACAGTGCATGGCAGTCAGCGAATTAACCGCAATAATCGGGATTATAATCCTGATTCCGAGAGTAATCTCAACAAGAGTCCGGTTTTCAATAAACCATAATATCGGGTAAACGATTGCAAGACCGAGAACAAGGTAAACAGCTATTCTTATATACCTCGGTATTTTCTTCAAAAGAGCGCTGGCAACAATCGCCGATAATACAAGATCAATTGATAAAACCGCAGCAATAAAAAGAGAGTCTTTCAGAGTGGAAGTGCCGGCAATTACCGGGCAGAGACCTGCACACTGAAACAGAACGGGATTGTTCCTGATTGCGGTAACAAGAAACTTTTTACTGAAAGAAGGTTTATCCGGCATCGGTAAAGACCTCCTTCCTGCGGGAATTTAACGAAAAGAAACGCATAATCCTGTTAGTAAATATGTCGAGCAGAGGACTGAATGCGTTTGCGAGAAGCACTGCAAAGCAAACCGGCTCTTCAAAAGCAGCCAATCGTCTCATAACCATACAGATTATGCCGCAGAAAATACCGTAAGCAAGCTTGTCTCTCCTGTATTTCGGCAATGTGGCAAAATCGGTAAGAAGAAATACACTTGCAAAGAACAGTGAGCCTGCTGACAATTCAAGAACAGCCGATGAAAGAAGAGACCCTTCCGAGCGCGGAAATACAATGGAAAAAGCAAGACAGGCGGCAAGAAAACCGGCTGAAGAAATCAAAGATTCCCTTCTTCTTATCAGCAGAAACACCATACATGCAATCAAAACAAGTATGCAGCCTGTACCCATGGGACCTCTGACATTTCCGATTATAATGTCAAGGAAATTTCCCGTTGTCATCTTCATAGACCTGCCCTGAGCAAGCAGAGAAGCGAGTGATACGGGATACATTGATTCCCGCCCGGATGTATAGTTAAATACCGCATCCTTAAAACAAACGGAAACAAACGCAAAGCCCGAAGCCGCCGGAACAAAAGGCGCCTTCATACCTCCGCCGAACGGAATCTTGATTACCGCAACGGCAAAGCCGCAGGCAAATGCGGGTATATATGCCGGTATATCCGAGGGCATCATAAGCGCTATCATTATACTCGAACACAGAGTACTGAGGTCCGCGGCAAAATATTTTTTGTAAATGATAAGACTCAGAATAAAATCAAACACAAAACCCGTAACAACAGAAACGCCGAGTGTTCTGAGCGCATCGGCACCGTAACACCATACCGATATAGCACAGGGAAATATCAGCATAAGCAAATAGTCGCCGAAGACATATATTGATTTTTTACTTACATTTTTAGAATCAGATGCCAAAACCATTCCTCCGCGGAAACTGTATAATTAATTATTCCAAAGCGTTATTTCTTAATCTTTCAATGATTGCCGCCGGGTTATCGGATTTGAAAACCGCGCTGCCGGCAACAAAAACATTCGCTCCGGCCCGGGCAGCTATTCTGACAGTTTCTTCGTTGATACCGCCGTCAACCTGAATATCAACATCAAGAAAACGGCCGGCAATTTCACTCTTAAGTATTTTAACTTTATCCATCATATCAAACATAAATGACTGACCGCCGAATCCGGGCTCAACTGTCATAACAAGAACCATATCGGTTTTATCAAGAAAAGGAAAAACAGATTCGACGGGTGTTCCCGGCTTTATGCTCAATCCGGCTTTGCAGCCGAGAGAGTGAATCTTGTCAAGAGTATCGGAAACATCGGAATTGCTCTCATAATGAAAAGTTATTATATCCGCCCCGGCTGATGCAAAATCTTCAGCGTATTTAAAAGGATCCGAAATCATCAGGTGAACATCAAAAACCAGATCAGTAAGACCTCTGATTGATTTTATGACAGGAGCGCCGAAACTGATATTCGGAACGAAATGTCCGTCCATAACATCAAGATGAAGCCAGTCAGCTCCGCTGTTTTTCATGAGAATTGATTCTTCTCCGAGTCGTGAAAAATCACTAGCGAGAACAGAAGGTGATATCTTAATCATATATGATTCTCCATGATAATATTTACAGTGTATTATATCATATTAATTTTTACAGGTCAATTATTTATATTATAATAATAAAGAAAGTTGACATAATAATCATCAGTTGATATACTGAAGAAAAAAACACAGGAGAAATAATATGATTAAAAACTATTTTGATCTGACAGGTCAGACAGCCGTTGTTACCGGCGCTTCAACCGGTCTCGGAGTACAGATGGCAAAGGCCCTTGCCAATCAGGGCTGTAACATTGTCGCTATGGCAAGAAGGCAGAATCTCATCGATGATGTCGCTGCTGAAATCGCGAAGGAATACGGCGTGAAGGCAGTCGGAATCCGCTGCGATATCACCGATACAGAGAGTGTTGACTCTGCCGTTGACGCGGCTCTCGCTGAATTCGGAAGAATCGATATTTTAATAAACAACGCCGGCACAGGCGGTGTTACTCCCGCTGAGGATATGCCGGATTCAACATTTGAGAATGAAATGAATATCGATCTTTTCGGTACTTTCAAAGTATCGCGCGCTGTCGCCAAAAAAGCAATGCTTCCGGCGAAATACGGCAGAATAATCAACATAGCTTCGATGTACGGACTTGTCGGCAACAAGATTGCTCCGACAGCCTGCTATCACGCAGCAAAAGGCGGTGTCATTAACCTTACGAGAGCTCTCGCCGCCGAATGGGGCGAAAAAGGAATTAATGTCAACTGCATCTGCCCCGGATATTTTTACACGCCGCTTACAGAAGAAACACTTAACTCTGAGTTTTTCCGCAATTACGCCAAAACCATGATTCCCCTCTCCCGTTACGGAAACGAAGGCGAACTTGATACAGCAGCCATATTCCTTGCTTCTCCCGCATCAAGCTATGTCAACGGTCAGAATATAGCTGTTGACGGCGGTTATACCTGCATGTAAGCATTATCGTATTTATTCAAATAAAATCACATATAACAAAAGCTCACGGAATCACCGTGAGCTTAATTTTTTATAATGCTTCAATTAAATATTCTGAAATTTTGAAAAATCAGAAAACCCTGAATATATCTGAAAAGCCTTTTCCGCCCAACCACTTGTACAGAAATACAGAAAGTCTTTCCATGGATTCGGCAAGGGATTTATTCATGCTGTCGCTTATCTTTTCGCCCAGATCTTTATCCGGATTAACGCCGTTAATCTTATCGACGTATTTTTCAACTTTATCTTTCGCGGCGTTGAATTCCTCGGTGTTGACAACAGTATTGTCAAGCTGAGCCTCAAGCTCCGCGACAGCGGCGGCAAATTCGGCTTTTTCGGTATCGGAAAGAGAG
>CADBOL010000054.1 GCA_902796295.1 Oscillospiraceae bacterium | reverse complement strand
TATACTTATGGTTTCCGCCACGTTTACGGGCAGGATAATCACAAGCTTTGAAGATAAGCTCGCCGTCTATACGGCGCTGACGGCGTGTATTCCGATGCTGATGGATACGGGCGGAAACGCAGGCAACCAGGTTTCAACCCTTGTCATCCGCGGACTCGCGCTCGGAAGCATAAAGCCCAAGGATTATTTCAATATTCTGTGGAAAGAGATACGCGTTGCCGTGATGTGCGGCGTGATCCTCGCGATGGCGAATTTTGCGAGAATGTTTCTGCTCAGCAAGATTCCGTTTTTCCAGACAAATACCGATATCCCCGTATTTATCGTAGTCTGTCTTGCAATGGTCGGCGCCGTTATTGTGGCCAAGACAATCGGCTGCTCGCTTCCCATTCTCGCAAAACTCCTGCATCTTGACCCGGCACTGATGGCCGGACCTATGATAACGACAATAGTTGACGCCGTAACTCTTCTGATTTATTTCGGTATCGCTACCGCGTTTATCGCAAACGGTATTCTGATGCCTAATATAGCATAGCTATATAATAATTTTATAAAAAACTCTTGATTTTCAAGATATCTTGTGATAATATACGGTATGTTGGAATAGAGTTAACGTAAAGGAGTGGGTCGCCCCGCTCTTTTACTTTTGCAGAAAAGGAGATAAATATATGTCTAAGGGTAAAGGCGGCAATGTATCTTCAGCCGTATGGCAGATTGCCGCACCGATTGCCGCGCAGCTCGGCGTTGAGATATGGGATATAAGGTTTCTCAAAGAAGGATCGGACTGGTTTCTGAGAATCTTTCTCGATAAAGACGGAGGCATAGGCATAGATGACTGCGAAGCATTCAGCCGCGCGATAGATGCTCCTCTCGATGAGCTCGATCCCATTGAGCAGAGCTACTGCCTTGAAGTAAGCTCCCCCGGGCTTGAGAGAGATCTGACAAGGCCCGAGCATTTCGACAAGAATATCGGTAACAAGATAAAAATCAAACTCATAAGACCCGTTGACGGCGTCAGAGAATTCAGCGGTATTCTTGAGAGCGCAGATAAGAGCAGATTTACTCTCCGTCTCCCCGACGGAAACGCAATGGATATTGATAAAAAAGAAACTTCATACATAAAACTTGACGATTTCGAATAAGAAAGGATTGATTGGAAAAATGAAAAACACAGAGTTTTTTGAAGCTGTTGAGGCAATGGCTCACGAAAAGGGAGTTCCCGTTGATGTTTTATTCGGAGCGATCTCAAAATCCATCGTCACCTCAATAAAAAAGGATTACGGCGACAGAGAAGATGTAATCTTTGTTGATATCAATCCTGAAAAACAGTCTCTCAAAACATTCTACAGAAGAACTGTTGTCGATGAAGTTACCGACCCCATAGCCGAGATTTCACTTGAAGAAGCGAGAAACTTCAAAAAGAGAATCAAGCTCGGAGATAATTTTGATAAAGAGATAAACACAAAAGTAATCAGCCGTATCAACGCCGTCAAGGGCAAGCACCTCATCCGTCAGAATGTCAATGACGCCGAGACGGAGAGAAAGAGAGCCGAACTCCTTGACAAGAATCAGGAGCTTGCGACAGCAAAGATAATCAGAGTCGATCCCGATACGAAGGATGCTTTCATCGAGATAGGCAAAGCGGTTGAAAGGCTGCCCAGAAGCGAGCAGATTCCCACAGACGACCTTGTTGAAGGCGATTATGTAAAGGTCTATATCTCCGATATCAGAGAGGGCACAAAAGGCCCGAGAGCCATGGTATCGAGAACTCACATAGGTCTTGTGCGCAGACTGCTTGAAATCGAGGTGCCCGAGATAGTTGACGGCACGGTCGAGATAAGATCAATAGCAAGAGAGCCCGGCTCGAGAAGCAAGATTGCCGTAATGTCAACCGATGAAAACGTTGATGCCGTCGGCGCCTGCATAGGTCAGAAGGGCTCAAGAATAAACCGCATTGTCGATGAGCTCGGCGGCGAAAAGCTCGATGTTGTTACATACAGTGACGACCCTGCGGATTTCGTTGCAGCAGCGCTTGCTCCCGCAGATGTAATCGCAGTTGAGATTCTCAGCGAAGACGAGAAATCATGCAGAGTTACGGTGCCCAACGACCAGCTGTCGCTCGCTATCGGCAACAAGGGTCAGAACGCCCGCCTTGCAAACAGACTTACAGGCTGGAAAATAGACATCAAGCCGGAATTTGAAGAGCCGGTAATAAATTTTGACGATTAAGATCAGGAGTTAAGCCTATGCCCGCACACCGCAGTATTCCAATGAGAAAATGCACGGGCTGCAACGAAATGCGCCCTAAAAAAGAGCTTGTGAGAGTTGTGAGAAGTCCCGAAGGTGATGTCTCACTTGACCTCACGGGCAAAAAGCCCGGCAGGGGTGCCTACGTCTGCCGTGATGCCGCCTGCCTTGCGAAGGCGCGAAAGGCCGGCCGGTTTGAAAGAGCATTCTCATGTGAAATACCGGCAGAGATTTACGAGAGAATGGAGGAAGAGCTCAAAAATGGATAAGCTTCTCTCTCTTCTCGGGATGTGCCGAAAGGCAAATAAACTCAGCTGCGGACACGACGGTGCTGTCGGTGCGGTAAGAAGCGGTAAAGCAAAGCTTTGTCTGCTGAGCAGTGATTCTTCCGACAGACTGAGAAAGGAAGCCGAAAGAGAAATCAATTTCAAAAAAGAGCAAATACCGATTGCAGTAACACAATACAGTATGATGGAAATCGGAAAGGCAACAGGGCTGAAATCAGCCGTAATAACTGTCGATGATGAGGGCTTCGCAAAAGCAATGCTTTCACTACTTGAGACCGGAACGGAGGTTAACGCATGATAACAAAATATAAAATTCAGGATATAGCAAAAGATCTGGAAATAAAATCACCGGAAATAATCACTCTGCTCGGCAAATACTTTGAAGGAGTAAAAAGAACCCGTACCTCAGCTCCCGAGCCGGATGAGCTCGACATGATTTTTGAGGAATATACGAAAAAATATGAAACGGACAATCTTGACGCGTATTTTGCTCTGACCTCTCCCGGTGCGCCCGCAGAGGAAGAAAAAGCAGAAAAGCCCGAAAAGGCTGAAAAACCGGCGGAGAAAAAAGAGGAAAAACCGGCGAAAGAGGAAAAAGCTGCAGAAAAAACCGCAAAGGCGGAGAAGCCGGCGGAAGCAGAAAAGAAACCTGCCGTAAAAGAGAAGAAACCGGCTCAGACAAAGAAAGCCGAAGAGCCTGCGAAGGCAGAGAAAAAGCCGCAGCGTGAAAAGGCTCCGAAAATGCCGGCCATGCCTCAGAAGCCCGTCAAGGAAAAGAAGAAAGAGGATAAGCCTCTTCAGCGCAGGACCAAGGGTGAGCAGACAACCGTTGACCTCAGACAGTCAAATGTCGATCTTGAAAAATATAACGAGAAATATGAAAATCTCGGCCCCGCAAACAGCAAGAGGTCATATGAGAGCGCTCCTGCCAAGCAGAAAATCAATCAGAAGAGCAAACAGTACAGAAAGCAGGGCAACAGACCTCAGAGACGCGAAACAGAAAAAGAGCGTCTTGCAAGAATCGCGGCCGAGAGAGCAAAGAAGCCGCAGCTTCATCTTCGCATACCCGATGAGATTACCGTCGGCGAGCTTGCTTCAATGCTTAAAATGACGGCTGCCGAAGTAATCAAAAAGCTCTTCAGCTTCGGCCAGATGGCTTCGATAAACGATGTTCTCGACTATGAAACAGCCGCAATCGTTGCCGAAGAATTAGGCGCGAAAGCCGAAAAGCTTATAGTTGTTACCATTGAAGACAGGATTATAGACGACAGCAAAGATGATGAGAAAGATCTCGAAAAGAGAGACCCCGTCGTTGTTGTTATGGGCCACGTTGACCATGGTAAGACTTCGATACTTGACGCTATCAGAAACACTTCCGTCACATCCGGTGAGGCGGGCGGTATCACTCAGCATATAGGCGCTTCAAGAGTGACCATCAACGGCCAGAATATCACATTCCTTGATACTCCCGGCCATGAGGCGTTCACCTCAATGCGTCTGAGAGGCGCAATGGCTACGGATATCGCGATCCTTGTAGTCGCCGCCGATGACGGTATCATGCCCCAGACTATCGAGGCAATCAACCACGCAAAAGCGGCAGGTGTTCAGATTATAGTTGCCATCAACAAGATGGATAAACCCACCGCAAATCCCGACAGAGTGCTTCAGCAGCTCACCGAATATGAGCTTGTTCCCGAAGAATGGGGCGGCGACACAATCTGTGTCCCCTGCTCCGCTCACACCAAAGAAGGCATTGACAAGCTGCTCGAAAGCGTTCTGCTTGTTGCAGAAGTGCTTGAGCTCAAGGCGAATCCCAACAGAAACGCCAAGGGTATTGTTATAGAAGCAAGGCTCGACAAGGGCAGAGGCCCTGTCTCAACCCTTCTTGTTCAGAACGGCACTCTCAATTCGGGCGATATAATCGTTGCCGGCTCCGCAGTGGGCAGAGTCAGAGTCATGACCGATGACAAAGGCCGCAAAGTCAACAAGGCAGGTCCTTCGGTACCTGTTGAAATAATGGGTCTTGACGAAGTTCCGCAGGCAGGCGATGCCTTCGACGCAGTCAAAGACGAGAAACTTGCCAGAGAGCTCGTTGAGCAGAGAAAGGCAAAAGCCAAAGAGGAACAGTTCAAGGAATACCAGAAAGTTACGCTTGAGAATCTCTTTGACTCCATCAAAGAGGGCGAGCTGAAAGAACTCAACATCATAATCAAGGCGGATGTTCAGGGCTCCGCGGAAGCGGTCAAGCAGAGCCTTATGAAGCTCTCAAACGAAGAAGTCAAAGTCAAGGTCATCCACGCGGGCGTGGGCGGAATCCGTGAAAGCGATGTTATGCTCGCCGGAGCTTCCAACGCCATTATAGTCGGATTCAATGTCAGACCCGACAACGTCGCTCAGGAGAGTGCGGAGCGTGACGGCGTTGAAATCAAGTGCTACAGAGTCATTTATGACTGTATAAATGAAATAGAAGCCGCCATCAAGGGTATGCTTGCGCCGAAATTCAGAGATGTTGACATAGGCAAGGCGGAAGTCAGACAGGTTGTCAAGATTTCCTCAATCGGCAACATCGCCGGATGCCACGTCACAAACGGCAAGGTCGTAAGAAACTCCAAGGTCAGAGTCGTCAGAGACGGTATTATAGTGACCGAGGATGTCATGGCCTCGCTGCGCAGATTCAAGGATGATGTCAAGGAAGTCGCGCAGGGATTTGACTGCGGTATCGGTCTTGAAAAATACAACGATATCAAAGAGGGCGACAT
>CADBOL010000053.1 GCA_902796295.1 Oscillospiraceae bacterium | reverse complement strand
TCCGCAGAAAACATAAAGAAGATTGATTCTCTTGCAGCGGACGGCAAGACGCCGGTCCTTTTCTCACTTGACGGTTTGCTGCTCGGAATCATCGCCCTTGCCGATACGGTCAAGCCGGACAGCAGTCAGGCTGTGGAAGAGCTTAAAAATATGGGGCTCGGTGTTATTATGCTTACCGGTGACAATGAAAAAACCGCCGCTGCAATCGGCAGACAGGCGGGTGTTGACGGGATTATTGCGGGAGTTCTTCCCGACGGCAAAGAAGAAAAAATCAGGGAGCTCAAAAAATACGGCAATGTCGCAATGGTTGGCGACGGTATAAACGATGCCCCGGCGCTCACCTCGGCAGATACCGGTATTGCGATAGGAGCGGGAACAGATATAGCCATAGATGCGGCTGATGCCGTGCTGATGAAAAACAGCCTGAGAGATGTTGCCGCGGCTATTCGCCTGAGCAGGGCAACGCTGAGAAATATCCGTCAGAACCTTTTCTGGGCGTTCTTTTACAATGTGCTGTGTATTCCGCTTGCTGCCGGAGCTTTCTCTTCATTCGGGCTCACTCTCAGCCCCGCGATAGGAGCGGCAGCGATGAGTCTGTCAAGTTTTTTCGTTGTTACAAATGCGCTCAGGCTCAATTTCACAAAGCTATATGATTCCGGCGGATACAGGGGGAAAACTCCTCCCGATTTAAGTGATTTTATAAAGAATTCAAATATAAATAAAGGAGAAAAAAATATGATTAAAACAACCGTAAAAATCGAAGGTATGATGTGCCCTCACTGTGAAGCAAGAGTGACGGAAGCTCTGAAAAATACTCTCGGAGCAGAGAATGTGACATCTTCTCACGAGAAGGCGGAATCGGTGATAATCGCGGATAAATCATTTGACGAGGCGCTTATCAAGAAAACCGTGGAAGAAGCCGGATATAAGTTTATAGAAATTGTTACGGAAGAGATTTAAGCAAAAATATCTTTTAATTTCAACGCAATGTGTTATAATAAACAAAACAGGAAATAACGGGGTGTGATTATGCTCAAGTCATCGCTTATTCCGAAAACAGATTCCATTGCGGATAAAAGTCAGATTTATGTTGACGGAGATATCAGGGTAACCTATATCACGTCAAAGCTTCTCAGGGTTGAGACAGGCAGATTTTATGATGAGCCGAGCTATGCCGTGTGGAACCGCAGATTCCCGGCAGGGGAGATGGAGACGGAAAAAGACGGCAATAAGCTGTATGTTCAGACAGAGGACATACTTCTTGTCATAAAAAAAGGCGTGCCTTACAGCGTGATACTGCAGGGCAGCAGGTATGAGAAAGAGAAGGCGGAAAAAGCAGAAAAAGGCGAAACAGAAGAAGAGGAAGAAATCGAAGAGCTTGTTTTCGGTGAGCAGAAAAACTTTAAAGGCACGGCGAGAACCCTTGACGGCAAAGCGGATCACGTTCATCTTGAAAAAGGGTTTATCACCGCAAAAGGCGCTTTCCTTTTTGACGACAGCAAAAGCTTTCTGATAGACGAAAACGGTCGCTTCAAAGCGAGAGAAGGCGGCAGGGATTTCTATGTTTTTGCCTACGGCAAAGATTACAGGGAGACAATGCGTGCCTTTTATATGATAAGCTCTCCGGCTCCGCTTGTTCCGAGATTTGCCCTCGGTGTGTGGTGGAGCAGATATCACGCATATACCGATAAAGAATATCTTTCTCTTATGGACAGGTTTGCCTCGGAAGATATTCCGCTGACAGTCGCAACGGTTGATATGGACTGGCACTGGGTGGCTATCAAAGAAAAGTTCGGCATCAAATGCAGCGGATGGACAGGATACAGCTGGAATACGGACCTGTTTCCCGATTACCGTGAGTTTCTTAAGGAACTCAAAGCCCGTAATCTCCGCGTTACCCTCAATCTTCACCCTGCCGACGGAGTCAGAAGCTTTGAGGATATGTATGAAGAGATGGCAAAGGCAAACGGGATTGACCCGAAAACAAAACAGCCCGTTGAATTCAGATGCGGCAGCGATGATTTCTGGAATTCATATTTTGATGTGATTCACAAGCCCTATGAGAAAGACGGCGTCGATTTTTGGTGGATAGACTGGCAGCAGGGCAAGAGCTCCGATGTTGAGGGGCTTGACCCGCTTATCGCGCTGAATCATTATCATTACCTTGACAATGCCGAAAACGGCGATATTCCGCTGATTCTGTCAAGATACGGCGGTGTCGGCTCTCATCGTTACCCCCTCGGATTTTCGGGCGATACCTTTATAAGCTGGCGCGCTCTTGACTTTCAGCCGTATTTCACCGCCAACGCCGCCAATGCCGGCTACGGTTGGTGGAGCCATGATATCGGCGGCCATATGCTCGGCAGACGCGATGATGAAATGTATCTCAGATGGATTCAGTTTGCCGTCTTCTCACCCGTGCTCCGTCTGCATTCGAGCAATCTCGAGTTTCTGGGAAAAGAGCCGTGGAAATACCGTAAGGATGTCTGTGAGGATGCAAAAAGGTGGCTTCGTTTCAGACATAAGCTTATCCCTTATATCTATTCGCTTGACAGGATTTACAATGAGCAGGGTATCGCTGTGTGCGAGCCGATGTATTATAACTATCCCGAAGAGGAAAACGCATATTCGGTGCCGAATCAGTATCAGTTCGGTTCACAGCTGATTGTCTGCCCGATAACCTCAAAGCTTGACAAGAAAATGGGGCTTGCAAGAGCCGGCGCGTGGATTCCCGACGGTGAGTGGGTTGATATCTTTACACTTCAGAGATACAGCGGAAATATGATGATATGCCTCAACAGAGAGCTTTATGATATTCCCGTGCTCGCGAAGGCGGGCAGTGTGATACCCATGAGCGCCGATGAAGGCAATTCCTGCGGAAATCCCGAAACGCTTGAAGTGTGGGTGTTCAAAGGAGACGGTGAATTCACAATGTATGAGGATAACGGCAAAACCGATTATGCTCAGCATACCGCAAAGACGGTATTCACCAATAAATACGATAAAGAAACAAACAGCATTAAACTCGGTATCAGAATTGAGGGCGATTTAAGCGTTATCCCGGAAGTCAGGAAATACAGAATCGTTTTCAGAGATACTCTCAATGAAGATATCACCGTTGATTTCAGCGCGGATGAAATAACGGTTGATTCAGGTGAGATAAAGGATATCCCTAAGGAATCTCCGCGTGAGATAATGATAAATCTTATGTCGCGCTGGCAAAAGGATAATCTTGTCAAGATGAAGCCGTATGCCGCGCATCTCAGAAAAGCGCAGACGGCGGATGAAATCCTCGCCGCGCTCGGAAAATGCGGGCTTCCCGTTTCGGTTGAGCTTGCGATAGCGGAGAGAATGAAAGAGAAATAATATGGCAAGGCAAAACAGATTTGAAATAGATATGCTTAACGGACCGCTTATGCCCAAGCTCGTGTCATTTGCGGTTCCGCTGATGCTTTCAACGGTGCTGCAGCTTCTGTTTAACGCCGTTGATCTTATAGTGGTCGGCAGATTTGCGGGTGATGACTGTCTCGCCGCGGTCGGCTCAACCACTTCTCTGATTAATCTGTTTGTCAATGTTTTTGTGGGCACTTCACTCGGCGTGAATGTTGTAGCGGCCAGGTTTTTTGCAGAGGGTAATTACGGTAAAATGAATGATACGGTTCACACCGCGATTACAACCGCCGCAATAGCCGGCTCCGTGATGCTTATAGCGGGCAGAGTATTCGCACGTTCGGTTCTGACTCTTATGGGTACTCCTGCCGATGTAATAGATTTATCGGTCAAATATATGAGAATCTATTTCCTGGGTGCTCCGGTGTTTATGATTTACAATTTCGGAGCGGCGGTTCTCCGCGCTGTCGGAGACACCAGGAGGCCCATGATATTCCTGATTATTTCGGGGGCGCTTAACGCCGGGCTTAATATACTGTTTGTAACGGCCTTTAAAATGAATGTTGACGGCGTGGCGATTGCGACTGTCATATCGCAGGCGGTTTCCTGCGTGCTCGTTATTATCACGCTGAAAAAGAGCCCCGAGGAATACAGACTGCATTTTTCAAAGCTGAAGATTAAGCCGAGAATACTGCAGAAGATACTTGCAATAGGGTTCCCCGCAGGGATTCAGACAGCTGCAATCAATTTTTCAAATGTGCTTCTGCAGTCAAGCGTGAATTCCTTCGGACAGTTCGCCATGGCCGGCTATACCGCGGCGAATAATCTCATAGGGTTTATTTACGCGGCGGCCAACGCAATAACTCAGGGATGTATGACCTTCACAAGCCAGAATGCCGGCGCGGGGAAATATGACAGGGTCAGCCGTGTGCTCAGGGATTGTCTTATACTCGAAACGTTATTCTGTTTCGCAATAGGTTCTGCCGCGTTTGTTTTCAGCAGAAATCTTCTCGGAATTTATTCGCAGTCCGAAACAGTTATCAGATACGGTATGGAAGTGCTCAAATATACTACTCTCACTTATTTCATATGCGGTTATATGGATTGCTTTCCGGGTGCTCTGCGCGGGCTCGGTCATTCGGCTGTGCCTATGATAATCTCGATTTTCGGCACTGTCGGCATAAGAATTCTCTGGATTTACGGCATTTTCCCGCATCACAGGGAGGTCGATTTCCTCTTTGTTTCCTACCCGGTATCATGGATTATCACTTGCGTATTGCAGATAATATGCTATCTGATAATAAAGAAACGTATCGCGATTAAAAACAGTCAGGTAAATTTACAGCATTCATAAATAAAAGAGCTGTTGCAGTCTGCAGCAGCTCTTTCTCAAATCTGTTATGCGTCTTTTTCTTCTTTTCCGGCCTCTTCAATGTCGCTCTCTTCGAGGATAACATCGCCGTTATCGTCAACATGAACGGGCTCTCCCGAACGGATGCGCTTCTTTCGGGCTTTTCTGAGTTTTTCCTCTTCTTCAGATTCCGATTTAGGAAAAACCAGATTCATTGCCTCATTATATTTTTCACCGTGCATTGTCGGGAAATATCTCTTTGCTCTGCTGAGCAGAGATTTTTCATCGCTCAGCTTTTTGATGATAGCGTCAATCTGATCGTTGGTCTTGACTGTTTCAATGTATTCGTTTTTCTTGTTTTGGACCTTATCGATGCCCTTCTGAGCATTATCAACCGCATACTGCTCAAGCTCTCTGAGTGATTTTATCACATCCTTCATGCTTTGAACCGTGAGCATAACATCAATGATAATCACGGTATAAAGAACGAATGCGGTTACCAGTTTAGCCGGGAACGGGAAAACCTCGTCGAGCACATAAAGAATGTAGGGCTGTACGAATTTGATATAAGTAGCGACTCCGAATCCGAAAAGGAGCGAACTAGTCAGACATATTCTGCCGTTTATCTGAAACTTCTTGTAGGAATAATCCCACCATCTTGTCTTGAATGCCTTCTCGAGCACATAGCTTGTTAAGTATTCAATAACATTACACAGAAGCATCCCCAGGAAAAACAGTGCGACATAATGCCATATATCACCGAATTTCGCAAAGAAATCGGAAATCCTGCCGTAAAGCACAGCGGAGCTGATTACGGCGCCCGAGCCGTAAATCGGGCAGAGCGGCCCGAAAAGGAAGCCTCTTTTGACTGCCTTCTTGTCACGGATGGCGTACATTATCGTTTCACATACCCATCCGATCACACTGCAGAGAATAAAAATCAGGAAGTAGTCAATTATTCTTTCAATTACATGCATCATGCAGAGCTACCTCGTCTATTCTGTCGTAGATGGGTTTGAATTTTTCGCTGAGTTTAATGAAATCACAGCTCGCGCAGATTTTGTCCGCAGCGGTAAGAATCATACCCTCTTTGGATTTCGGAGGCATAAGGTGCATGGGCCACATATGAGCCAGAATCATATCGCTCTGAAGCCCGGTCAGTTTGCCGAAATAAATCTCGGCGTTTTTCTTTGCCTCTTTCGGATGATAAAATGCGTGATACTCATCGTGCTTCACGATATGCCAGTCATAGAGATAAAAATCGTGAAGCAGAGCGGCTCTCGTAGCCTCGACCGTGTTGCAGTCGGAGTGCAGACATGCCTTGTAGGTCATATAAGCAACGAATACCGAATGATAGTGGCAGGAAACCGTGCCGTGATGGTTGTATCCCTTCATTTCCACATATCTCGGGTGAGACAGGATATCCTCGCCGATCTTGCAGAAATTCATAATATTTTCAGTTTCCCCGGAAATGTCAAGATTCATGATATCGGGGATATCTGTAATAAAGCTTCTGAATGACATATTAAAAATCCTCTTTCAAAACATCCTGTTTTTTATACTATAAACAAAGTAAAAAGTCAATTGCAAAAAAGAAAAATTAATACTAAGTTTATAATTGGTTTATAACGCGTGCAAATAATTCTTTACACGTGTTTTATCTTGTATTAAAATAGACCGGGGAGGGAAAGGAATGAAAGATAAAAATATAGTTCTCATAGGAATGCCGGGCAGCGGAAAAAGCACCTGCGGTGTTTTGCTTTCCAAAATCCTCTGCAAGGATTTTGTAGACACGGATCTGGTTATTCAGCAGAGAGAAGGAAAGCGCCTTCAGCAGATTATCAACGAAAAAGGGGCAGAGGCTTTTGCCGCAACGGAGGATGAAACGGTGTCATCTCTTGAATATGAGAATACCGTAATAGCAACCGGAGGAAGCGTTGTATGCCATGAAAACGCAATGAAAAACCTTGCCCGCAACGCGGTAATTGTTTATCTCAGAATCAGCTATGATGGAATGATGAGCAGGATCAACGACATCGGCTCACGCGGTATTCTTCTTAATGAAGGCGAGAGCATGAGAGATATGTTTGAATTCAGACGCCCTCTGTATGAAAAATATGCTCAGATTACCGTTGACTGTGAAGAGCAGGGAATCGCGGAGAATGTTGACAGGATAGTGAAGAGTCTCTCTGAGACAGAGAATAAATAATTAAAAACCGGAGCACAGCATAATACGGCAGGTGCTCCGGCTTTTGTCTGTATTCTGTTAAATCTGTGATTTCCGGTCCGTAAATTCATTACGGTTTCCGTGATATGATAATATGACAATCAGTTTTCAAGCTTTAAATAAAGCGCTTTTGCTTCGTTTATCTCTTCCGTAACTTCTTCCAAAAATTTGCGGCACCCGGCGTCTTTTGCGAGCAGCTTCCCGGCTTTAAGGAGGTTTTTGAAAAACTTCCTGTTAAAAGAAATGACTTCGCTGTTTGTTATAAGAGGGCAGACAGAAACTCCTCTGTAATCAAAACCGACACTTATTTGCCCGCGCTCATCAATGACGGGGAAGAACGGAAATAGCATGCAGGAAAGCGGGCGCCGGCTTCTTTCGCATTCTCCGCTGCACACTGCTAGCCGCCTGCCGGAGTTTTCCTTAGCCTCAAGAGAGGTTTCTTCACCCGGGAAAAGCAGCATGCCTTTATCCTGAGCTCCGTAGCAGCACCT
>CADBOL010000052.1 GCA_902796295.1 Oscillospiraceae bacterium | reverse complement strand
TATAACATGCTTGCAGTCCAATAAAACGGATTTGCTTCGCTCTTTTCATGTTTTCCGAATCATTTATTATAAACTTCCGGAGCTTGACCATCTGCTTGTCGGCAGGTTACAGGCCGTATTAAATATTTGACAGCGGCCTTCATAATGAAGACCGCTGCCTTTTTAAAATATCTGATTATTCAGCTTATTGGGGGTATCCGGAGAATATGAACATAATATGCTTTAACTATATCATTCGCTGAAGAGTGTTTCAAAAAAGTCGGATGTTCCGTCTATAATTGAAGAGAAGATTGTGGCGGGGGCTGTAATAAATCCGATAACTCCGACAAATGTGCCAAGCGGGAAAATGAACATGAATATCGGTGAGATCAGCAGCCTAAGAAAGCCTCCGGTGGTTTCATACAATCCGTCATTAAGGGAATCGCCGAGCTGCTCTGCCTTTGACGGCGAGTATTCTCCATTAAAGGTGCGCGAAAACAGCATAACGTCGAATTTGCTGATTTCAAGAGTGGTTTCTCCCATTGAAAGATTGACTGTTTCCGCAGATTTGTTTCCGCAAAACTCGCCGTTTATATATATATCGGTATCTACATAAGTGCTGATAAAAACTGAGTCTCCGATAAATGACCGGCCTTCTTTCCAGTAGTAATTATTGCCATACTTGCTGCCGTAATTGGTTGAATAATCGAAATCTGCCAATATTTCGCACGCATCGACTTCGCATGTTCTGAATGCGGAATTCCCGTTGCCCTCTGAATCAACAAGGGAATTTTCGCCTATCACGGCAAAAAAGCTGCGCATATCCGGGTACTTAATGTAAATTGCAGGCTCATCGTCTTTGCGGTAAAAGCGCATCTGATCCTCGGCAAATATCATATCGCTTTTTTCGTATTTTTTGGGGCTCGCGTGTTCTTCCGGGTCGGTGGGAATAAGCTCAACGGAAACATTTTCGCCGAATCCGGTGAAATCATTGCCTAAGCCTATTCTCAACAGGGCCGGCTCATCGTCACTCCCATAAAATAAATGCAATCCAACATCGGAATTTAATGGCAGTTCTTCTTCCTCTCCGGCGGCAAATGCCGGGACGGAAAAAGCACAGAGCAATAAAACCGGTATCATAATAACAGAAATTATTTTTTTCATAAAAATCTCCTTTCGTTTTCTGTCTGTTTAATGACAGCTTCATTTTACATCTTCGCTTATTAAGATTAAACTATCCGCGGCATTAAGTTTTATAAAACAGAGATTAAAGTTGTATTAATATTTTGCAGAAAGGCAAAAAACCGGGGAGACAAAAGCTGTCGCCTCGGCTTATTTTGATATATTTTGCGATATGTTTTAGTAGGAAAAAATAACGATTAATTATCTTTTATCGTTGTATTTTTCAGCGGAACTGATAGCATTTGAATCGAAATCACTTCTTAATATCATCATAATATGTTCTCAGCTTTATGCTGCCGGGGAAAAGTCTGTAAGCATCGGCGGCATTCTCAATCAGAGACGCTGCGGGCCACACATAAGCGAAATCCGCTTCACCCATATAATCGGATGTTTTGTGGCTTGAAAGGTCATAGCTCTCTGACAGAATATTTAGTGTCAGATCGTATCCTGCGCGGGCAAATTCGTTATATATGATTGAATATGCCTCATCAAACGAACGGCCGCAGAAAACCGGCCCCGCGCTCAGGAACATGACTAAGCTCATTATTATTGAAAGCAGTTTCATGGCGTTCTCCTTTTTTCACCGCTTATTACGTATACATTCGCGGTAGGCGGATGCGGCGCCGCCGGAAACCGCCCACAGGCCGCCGCCGTTTTCACTCTGCTGGCCTATGAACCACAGATCCCTGACCGGTGTCTTATGAGGCGGATTTTTCTGATGCCATACCGGCACGGTTCCGCCGAAGGAGCTTTTGCTCATATGCGTCATTGCCCTGTAGTCGGCGGCCGTCATGATTTTTCTGACCGTGATATGCTCCCTGAGGCCGGGCAGATATTTCTCGGCCCTCTCAAGCAGATGGTCCGCGAATTTCTCTTTTTCGCTCTCCCAGTCGCCTTCGCTCAGAGTATCGGGAGCGACGGTATAAACGGTCAGGCAGTGCCTGCCGGGCGGCGCGAACTCAGGCGCGTGATAAGACGGAACAAAAAGCAGAAAACCGTCTTCGCCGTCATGGTATTTCCCGGAACGCAGGCGCTCTGTGGCCTTTGACAGATCATAGGAGCCGTAACAGTAGCAGAGCGATGTGCCCAGTACTTCCGCGGGATCGAAATCAACGCCTGCGTGAACCATAAATACCGCTTCCATCGGGCGGTATGTGTCGAGAATCTTTTTGTAAGCGGAGTCAAGATACTCCTCTCCTACACATTTCAGGAAGAAATCCCTGCCGCTTCCGCTGCCCGCGACAATATCCGCCTTTTCCCGGGTGCCGTCCGCCAGAATTACACCGGCGGCTTTTCCGTTTTCGATAATCACCCTGTCAACGACGGTATTCAGTTTTATGACGCCGCCGTTTTCCGTTATGTAATCCGAAAGCTCCTGAGCTATCTTCTGACAGCCTCCTCTGACATATCCGAAACCGCCGAGGAAGCGCTTTCCGTTCTTTTCAAGGGGAATCCTGTCGTCAAATCCGGTTTCAAGGTTTGTCATCGGCACCGCAAGGCCCCAGACCTCCCGGGGGTCGGCACAGTAGTCGGCGAGAATGCCGGTGTAAAGAGCCTGAAGCTTCTTATCGCTGAAGAAATGCTCAACCAGCTCCTGCGCTGTCATACGGGCATAGCGCGCCACGGGTATAAACGAGGCGGCCAGCGCGATAACGGCGGCCGGGGTTAACCTTCGGTTAAGATTATACCGCACACGCATCATTCTGTCATAAAACCGGTAGTATTTATCAAGACCTCCGGCATCGCCGGGAAACAGCTGTTTAAGCCTCTCGCGGCGCCAGTAAGGCCCTTCATATTCCGCGGGGCGGTGCATTGAGTAACCGGGCATCTCAACATTGCGGTCGGCCCTCATAAGATCAAGGTGAATGCCGAATTCGGCCAGAAGGTTGCTCATCGGCTCGCCCGGCAGAAGGTCGCACATAAGCAGAGGCCCCTGCTCAAAGCGGTAGTCTCCGGCCTCGCAAAGCGCCAGCACCCCGCCCGGGGCAGGATTTTTATCATATATAATCACTTCGTGGCCGTCTTTCACGGCCATGGCGCCGAAAACCAGCCCCGCAAGGCCTCCGCCTATTACGGCAAATTTCATTTTATCGCCTCCGAAACAATTATAAATTGATTGGCGGTAAAAGTAAATAATGCAAATTAAAATATATGCTTCTCAAAAGCTTATATTTGTGTTAGAATAATGAAAAGAGAATCCTTCCGGGAGGCAGCGCATGAAAAACGAAAGCAGAATCATTGAGCGTGAGCAGCGGCAGCTCACAAAACTCGAAAAGCTTGAAAACAAAAAACCGTATTTCGGATATTTCGCGGTAATCCTGTTTCTGGTTGCCGCGGTCAATATAATTGACGAAATAACCTCGAGTCTTCCGGCAAATCTGCAATCCTGCTATGTTACGGAGTTCCTGGCCGTAAACGGGCGCAGCTATACCGATGCTCTGGCGCTGCACGGCACCGTGAGCATAATAAGCTACGCGCTGGGAATTATCACTCCGTTTTACAAGGCGCTTGCCGATAAAATAGGCCGCAAGCCGATGTTTTTCCTCTCTACCCTCGGTATGAGCGTCGGAATGTTTATTGCTTCGGCGGCTCCCAACTACTGGGTTTATCTTTTCGGCTCGTCAATAATGAGCTTTTTCATCGCTCACGATATTCAGATTATATATATTCTTGAAGTTGCGCCCGCAAAACACCGCGCGCGGATTTACAGCATCCTGAAATCAATAGGAATTATCGGCGTTGTCGCAATTCCTCTTATGCGCAAGGTGCTTATGCATAATGATCCCTCGCGCTGGAGAGTGGTTTACCTCGCTCCCGCAATCGCCGCGCTTATTGCGGCAGTCTGCGTTTTGATGTTTGCCCGCGAAACAAAGGTTTATATCGAAGGGCGCACCGCGTATCTGCGCCGCCCCTACGCCGAGCGTAAGGAAGAATCCGAGAGACTTAAACTTGAAAAGAAATCGGACGCCAACAGACAGGGAGTCTTTGCCGGCGTGAAATATCTTATGAAACACCGCGATCTGCGCGCTCTGATGATTTCGCATATTATCTTTGATGTGGGTCTCGCCTGTGTCGGGCTCTATCACGAATCCATGCTCAAGGATGCGGGTTACTCCACGGCCGAGGCAACTCAGGCGCTGTTTTTCGTTCCGGTAATGTACGCGGCGAGCGTCTTTATCAGCGGCTTTGTGGCCGATATACTCGGGCGCAAAAAAACCATACTTCTTTTCGGAGTCCTTCATATTCTCGCTTTCTGCACCTTTGTATACGGCCTGAGCCACGGCTTTTCGCCCACAGTTCTGGGATTGCTCTGCGGAGTTTACCAGGGCGGCTACTGGATAGGCCGCGACTATATGGATATAATGGTCACGGAAAAAGTTCCCACGGAAATACGCGCGTCCGTTATGGGCGCTGACGGGCTGCTTGTCACGGTGGGAATGGCTGTCGGATATCTTCTCTGCATTGCAGGAATAGGCATTATAGGCGTCGCGTTCTCCTGCCTGCTTGTCACGGTGCCCTGCGTTGCCGCCGCGATTATCGGCGTGACAGTAAAAGTAAAGGAAACCAAAGGCGCTGTCATGGAAGAAATCGCCGATACGGCCGAAGAGGTTTCGGAATAAAATACAACGGAAAAGACAGGGGATGCCCGCTTTTCCCGACAGAAAATATACACAATGCCCGGCGCAGGCCGGTCTTGAATATAATAATCGGGAGGATTAAAAAGTGAAAATAGCAATTCTTAACGGAAGCCCCAGGAAAGAAAACACCGCCGCCATGGTTGACGCTTTTGCCGAAGGCGCGAAGGAAGCCGGCCACGAGGTCGAGATTCTTCATGTCGGCCGCATGAATATCGCGGGCTGCAAGGGCTGCGAATACTGCCACACCAAAGGCGAGGGAAAATGCATACAGAAGGATGATATGGAAAAGGTTATACCTGCGTATCTTGACAGCGATATGATTGTCTATGCCTCTCCCGTTTATTATTTCGGCGCCACCGCCCAGCTTCAGGCCGCCATTCAGAGAGTTTACTGCATCGGTAAGCCCGCGAAGGCAAAGAAAGCCGCCCTTCTTCTCAGCTCCGGCTCTCCCGCTACCGGCAGCGGAGCCGTCGAAATGTATAAGAATATGATTAAATATATGGGCATAGAGGATGCGGGCGTCTGCGCTCTTGCGGGCGAAGAGAATAAATCCGAGGAAAAGCTCGCGGAAATACGCAATTTCGCAAAAAGCCTTTAAACGGGGCTAGGCATTTAAGCAAAAAACAGAGATAATAAAAGCTCGCCGATTTGCGGGCGAGTCGTAAACCGGTATTATTTGGTTTTTCAAGATAAGTTCTCAAATACATCACTATTTATACCATTTAATCAAAGATATAATGAAGTGTATGAAACAGAGGATGAATGGCAAAATGTTACCATTCCGTCAACAAACAGTAATTATCAGTTTGATATCAATTATTAAAGGAGGACAGAATTATGGGTTTTTTTCTTAAATTTTGGGCTTTAATATTGGGTATGATAATGGCATTCTTTTCTTCAGGTACGTCAAAAAAACCGTATGAGCCGAAAACGGAAGAGGTTAGTGGAGTAATCTAT
>CADBOL010000051.1 GCA_902796295.1 Oscillospiraceae bacterium | reverse complement strand
TTCACTCAGGCGAAGGCCTGTATCGACAGTGTCATAGCTGTATTTTTTCTTGCTCAGTGATTTAAAGCTGAGCAGCAGTGAAAACCCGATGGCAATAACAAGAAACAATATGAATATTGCCTTTTTTGTTGAGGATTTTCCGAAAAAGCCGCCTTTTTTGCTGTCCTCCCACCCGTCGGGCGGTTTGTGGGCAAAAACAGGATCATAGAGCAGTTCCTCTTTTTTTATGCTTTCGTCCATTTGTTTCCTCTCCTTAATTCAAAACAGAATCGAACCGTAACCGTCAATTACGTATGCTCCGCTTCTATGAAATAATTATAACCGAAACAATTATGACGGTCAATTATTTTTACGGGTTTTGCTTTCAGACCGGAAAGAGGTTTTAATGATTAACACAGACTTTGCCCGGTAAAGCAAAAACAATTTTTTACCGGTTTACAAATGCTTTTATTTCCAGCTCCAGAAGGCGGAATACATTTGCAATCAGATATCCGTCTGCGATTGCGTGATTCAGGCGGACGCTTACCGGCATTAAGAGCCTACCGTTTTCTTCCCTGTATTTTCCCCAGTTTACAATCGGCGCAAAATACAGATAACCGTCCGGTAGCTCGATATTCAGCGAATCATAAGACAGCCACGGAATAAATGAAGCATCAAACCAGTTGGGATGATTCTGCGCGTCAAGCAAATATTCTCTTGTCTTTTCGGCTTCTTCAATATCACGCATTGCGCCGGAATAGAATTTCTCATAGTCCTCATCATATTCCGTATAAACGGGAGTGCAGGTTTCGGTGTCTTCGTGAAAGACATACTGCGTGGGATTGATTACATCATAACATATGATTTCACCTGTCTGCCAGATATAGCCCATCCTGTAATCCTCGCGGGAATTGAGAACCTTTGACAGAATATAGAGGAAGTTTATATAGAATTTTGACCCTGTTTCTTTGGAATATTTTACAAGCCCGGTGACATCAATCCTCGCCGTCATCGAAACCGAGCACTTGCAATCCTCCGAAAAGTGACGGAATACGCCCTTCCGGTAGTATGTTTCTTTATCAATCACCTTATAATTCAAATAATCATCTCCTGAGTCTGTAATCACGCGGTGAACCGGTTTTGAATTCAATTCGTTCTGCGGGATAATTATATCGCGAAACAGCATATGCGGTCAATAGAATAAATGGTTTCGAAAAGCCGGAGCAGCATTATTTTTTTCTTTTTATAAAAAGGTTGCATTAATTATTATTCTATTATATAATAAATCGTTATTAACCGGCATCCTGATGAGAAGTTATTTATAAGAGGACAGTACGATATGAAAAAAATGTTTTTCAGATTAACGGCAATCTGTTTTGCGGCGGTGATTATTATGAGCCTCGCCATTCCCGCCGCGTTTACCGCCGAGGCGGATGTCGCGGATGTTATCGCTCAGCTTGAAGCGATTGACACGCTGCAGCAGATGCAGAATAAAAGAGCGACTTACACCGTTTCAAAAAACTGGGATGCTTCCGACCCTGATATTGTTGCGGAGCACACTGCCGCGAGAAACGGATATGAGACATATATTGCCGATATGTTCGCTGCGCGCCTTGCGGCGAAGCAGGCCTATGAAGCGCTGAGCGATACGGAAAAGGCTCAGGTTCCCGCCGGGCTTGTTTCAAAACTCGATGACAATCTTCCGACAGTATATAATTTCAACAAGAGCAGCACAATTAAAAGGAGATTTGATGAATACTGCTATGAGGTAATATTCCCGAAAAACCTTGTCTATGAAATGTGCACTCATTTTTCACCGGGTCTCGATATGCCCGCAACCATTATTATCACAAATACCGCAGAGCTTCCCTCGACCGACTGGGTTCCCGACGGCCCTTACAATTACGGCACCAATAATTACGATCTGACTTACTGCTGCGATCTTGAAGTCAGCCCGGTTGATAAAACTCATTATAAACTTGTCAATCTTGAAGACGGCTCACACTACAGCACAAGCGCCGCGAAGCATATCCGCACAATAGTGGAAAACGCCTATCCTTTTATTACGATGGATGAAATGAAAACAAGACTCAAAGACCTGGGTCTTGATGAAGATTTTGTCGACTCTCTCAACCGGAGCGATATCATCTGCGCGGTTCAGATGGCAATCTGGGCTTATTCAAATATGAGCAAGGAAAAAATAGATCAGAGCGTATTTTACGGCGGTTCTCTTGATATGTCAAAGGTGCCCGGAATAATGACACCTATTCATAACTACAATAATGAGCTGTGGGATTGGTGGAGCACGGCGACAAAGCGCCTGACTTTCAGCTATGAGTCATCGTATAAAATCAATAATCTGGTTTATTTCCTTTTCAATCTTCCCGGCAAGGATGCCGATGAAGAACAGCTGATTATAACTGATGTTGAAGTATCCCGGGCTCAGCTCAGACCGGGCAGCGAAGACACCTATGATATAGGCATGTATGTAAACCTCAACGGCAAAGTCGAAGCGGATGATGATATTGAAATCATCGTAAAGAGCGGTCATGATGACGGGGCAGGGAACTTTATAACAACCGATTCCTTTACTGTCAGCGCCGATACAAAGAACAGGTATCCGATGACTGTCGGCGTAAAAGAAGGCGACACTGTTTCCGTTGAAACAAAAGGAATACAGAATGTCACAAAGGGTGTATATCTCTATGAGCCGGAGGGCGGCAAGGATGTTTCCCAGACTCTTGTCGGTGTCACCGAAGGCCCTGTGAGAATAGGCGCAAGGCAGACATTCACATTCAGCGACAATATTGAAAAAGGATTAAGGATTTATAAGACCTCCAATGAAGACGGCACTCCGATTTCCGGAGTAACATTTGATGTTTTCCGCGCGGATGATGCTCAGGGTGATGAGCCGACCGATGAAGAAGCGGCGGCGTATTCGAGCGACGCAAACAAGGTCGGAAGCATTACCACCGATGATGCCGGATGCGGGGCACTTGAGCTTGAAAACGGAAAATATCTTGTCTGTGAGCAGGCGGATCCCGAAAAGGTAAAAGAGCCCGCGAAGCCTTTCTATATCACGATTCCCATGCCCGTTGAAGGCTCGGAGGGTGAATACACCGATATTGTTTCGGTATATCCCAAGAATACACCGGCGGAGCCCGATAATACTACGCCGGAGCTCATAATTCCCGATGACGTCAGCGGTACATTCTCGCTGATAAAGCACAGGAAAGGGGATACATCAAGGCTGCTTGAAGGAGCCGAATTCAAGGTTTACCGCCCGGCCAATGCCGAAGACACCGATACGGTTACCCTTCAGCTGAGCGGAGAGGATTACAGGGCTGTTCCTGTTATGAAAGACGGCGAAGAGATTGTTCTGCGTTCCGATGAAAACGGAAGCGCCACATCTCCGGCTCTGCCCTGCGGAGTGTATTATCTTCAGGAAATAAAGGCGCCTGCCGGCTATCATAAATACGCGGATATGTTTACGGTCACCGTAGTTCAGGCTCTTGCCGATGAGCCCGAAGAAATCCTGTATATTCCCAATGAATCGGGCGGACTGATGCCCGGAACGGGCGGAATCGGAACGTATCTTTTCATAGGCGGGGGAGCTTTGCTGATGATTGTATCCGCATATTATTTAATGAGAAAGAAAAAGCCCAAATAAAAAGGGACTGCCGCATTTAAGCGAAAAGCAAACCCGGGCACATGTATTTTAAAAGCTCACGGGCTTTAAGGGCCTGTGAGCTTGATTATTGTGAGCCGTGTTAAAAATGCGGGTTAAAACGGGTCTGAAAAGAACGACGGTTTCGCGGGGAACATTTTAAAGAAATCCGATTGCGGATTGTTTATGATAATATCCGGATTAAATTCCGCGTTTTCAGTCCCGCACAGGAGTATTTTTGAGGCGGTTCCGGTATTCATAACGACGTCGGGAATAAGCGCCGGGCTTTTTGTCACCTGCGTGCTGTTTTCCGAAACCGTTACTCCGAATACATCGCTGCCGGCCTGAATGCTGAACCCGCCTTTCCACACGGGATATCTGTGTGCTTTAAGCACTTTTTCCGTATTCAGAATCCTGACGGAGCCGGTGCTGTGAATTCTGATATCGCAGTTTTTGATTTCGCGGATTACATTCAGCAGAGGAGTGTTTTCGGGCAGTTTGTGAAAAGATATCTTTGACAGGTTGCTTTCGAAGTTTCTCAGAAAGCCGAGAATGCCGAGCATAGATACAAGCGAATCAAAACATATCTCGCTGACATTCAGCGTGCTGTTTTTCCTGTCAATCTCAATGGTCGCGTAAGCGCCGTCTTTGTGAATGTATGTGTATTTTTGGGAGTAATACGGCTTATCCGAAAAAGCTTCGGCGCTGTCTCTTACAAGGCAGAGATTATAATTACGCGCGAAGCTGTTATAAATGCCGAGCAGTTTTTCCTTATCGTTTCCCTCATACAGCGTAACATCGGTATTTCTTTTTACTCCCGATAATCCGGAAAACGGGACTGTAAGACTCACACACAGGCCGGCCCGCTCATAACCGAGTTTCCTGTAGTATTCTTCGGAAAACGGGTAGAGAATGCTGATATCATACCCGGCATCGCTGACCAGCCGGGAAAACAGCGCTTTTACCGCACCCTTGCCCCTGTGTTCGGGCTTCGCGGCTACGCCGCCGACTGCGGCGCACGTCAGTATGCCTCCGTCATAATAACACTGCCTTTCGGTTATCTCCATATCCGCAAAGAGAGTTTTATTATCATCGTCAAAAGCTCCAAGTACCTTTTCGGCGGGCAGAACGGAATCCGGATTATCAATTTCACAGGAGTAGGAAAACGCCTGAGAGGTTATTCTGTCATGCTGTGCGACATCGTCTTGTGTCAGAAATCTTACGATCATTATTCTTCATTCCATTCATACTGTATAATATTGCAAACAGTTTGTATTATTATTCTGTATTATACATTATACAGGGTGACAAATAGGTGACAAAGCACGGATTAATTCGGAAATTGAGCTTATTATTTTTTT
>CADBOL010000050.1 GCA_902796295.1 Oscillospiraceae bacterium | reverse complement strand
TTCGGGAGTTCCGTAAAAGTTGATTCTTGAGAATTTGTTGCATTTTTCAAATGCGTTTTTTCCTATCTGAACCGTGTTGTGAAGAGTTATTGTTCTTATTGAGTTGATATTGTAAAACGCTTTTTCCGGTATGATTTCGACATTCTCTCCGATAACGAGATCGGTCAGCGAAGTGCAGCCGGCAAGCCAGTCGGCATATGTGCCCGAAGGTTTTAACGACATTACAGTGCCCGGCTTGAATGACGAAACATTTACGGCGTTAAAATCGAGCGTTTCAAGAGCACTGCAGTCTCTGAACGCAAATCTCCCTATGGTAGTGACACCTTCGGGGATTGTCGCCTGCGTGAGGGAACTGCATTTCATGAACGCTGCGTTTTCAATGGTCTTTACAGAGTCCGGAATATTGATTTCCGAGAGCTTTTTGCAGTTGTAAAATGCGCCGGAGCCTATTGTCGTAAGCGTTGAGGGAAGATGAACCCTCTCTAAATCGGCGCAGTCGCTGAAAGCTCCGAAAGTTATCGGGGTTGATCCTATCAGCGCGAAGGAAGAAATTGTCCTGACCCCTTCCGGGATATTTATGCTTTTAAGACCGGAGCACCAGCTGAATGCTCTGTATGAAATCTGCTCTACGCTGCCGTCATCCGGGATTACCGAGGTCTTGATGCCGAAAATAAGAATTTTTTGATTGGTTTCAATCAGACAGTTACCCGCAGCGTGATAGGCCTGATTTCCCGGCTCAACGCTTAAGCTTTCGAGATTTGAGGCGGCGGTGAATGCGCCGAGTGTTACCACACCGACATTTTTCGGGATTACGATTGATGTGATGCCGTCGCAGCCGTAAAATGAGTTGGTGCCTATTTTATAAAGCGACTCCGGAAACTCGACCGAGGTCAGAGTATCGCAGTTATAAAACGCATAGCCTGATATTTCCGTGAGCCCCTGCCAGTCCTGCGCGCTTATCTGCACAGGTATTCTTCCGCCGATATATACGGAGTCTGTTACGGAAAACGGCACGGAACCATTGTCTTTGAAGGAGATTGAGCTCCACTGAGCAAAAGAGCCGAGGTATTCAAAGCGCTGAAGGTCCGTAAGGCCCAGGAAAGCGCCTGAGCCGATTTTAACTACGGAATCGGGAACTTTCAGCTCGGTTACAAGAGAGCAATTATTGAATGTATTCTCTCCTATTCCGGTGACGGGATAATCACCGATTGCAGACGGGATAATAACCGAGCCGGTTACTCCCTGATCGAGCGCTGTGATTGTTGCCTCGTCATCTGTGACGGTGTAAGTGAATGAGCCGTAATCATCGGCAGACGCCGTGATAAACGGAATTGTGCACACAAGTACTGTCAGAGCAAGCAGGATGGAAAGCGTTTTTTTCATAATCTGATTCTCCGGGTTTGTCTTATTATTCAACATCTATTGTTACGATATAATTTTTATCCGCCGCGGCGGTGAGAGGGAGTTTCTCTCCCGAATACTCCGCAAACGCAGTGTCATATCCTTTTTCCTCAGCTGCAGCTTTTGCGTCGTCAAAAGTGAATCTTTCCCCCTCGGTGAGTGTTACACCGACGGTGTCGGCGTATTCTCCGCCCTGAGTTATGATGAGTTTCAGTGATGCGGTCTTCGGCTTCGGAGCTTCTGTCTGCGTTTCACGTGAGGATTCAGCCGGCTTTTCCGTTACCGGTTCCTGATTTACGGCGGATTGCGGCTCGTTTTGCGATTTGGCCGTCGTTCTAGGTGCGGGCGCCGCTGTCGTTTTTGCCTGTGTCGGCTTTGCCGCTGTTGTTTTCGGAGCCGCGGTTGTTGTGTTATGAACTGCGGTTGTTGCGGTTTGTGGAGCTGAGGCGGTTGATGTTTCAGCCCCGGCCGCCGTCTTTTCCGGCGGCAGGCGCTTTGCCGCGTTTATTCTGACAGCGGAAGTCGCAGACGTATCATCTCCGGCCCGGTTTTCCGCTGTCTGAGCTGCCGCGGATGCCGGAGCCGTTGATGTGATTTGCGTCTCGCCCGCCTTGGCTGCCGCCGTGGTTTTTGCGGCGGTGATTCTTATCCTTGTTGTTGATGTAATATCTCTGCCCCTGTCATCTGCCGTATGAACCGATGATTCGGCGGCAGTTTCGTTTATCCTGCCTTCTGTCTTAATCTCTTGCGCGGTCACGGGAATCGTAACCGGAGCGGAGGTCGAGGCGGATTTTCTGCCGGCACGGCTTGCCGCTTCTGCTGCGGCCGGCGGTGTTTCGTCCTGTAATAAAAAGTAATCTTCGGATGAAGGGATTTCCGTCTGTGTTTCCGATATCTGAAGCGAGGGAG
>CADBOL010000049.1 GCA_902796295.1 Oscillospiraceae bacterium | reverse complement strand
GATACCGCTCTGATTCCGGAACTTCTGAATGGCATGTATTCCGAACTCCCGGAAAAGAAACCCGCGAAAACCAGATGAGAAAGATAAATCCCGGCCTGCCGGGAATATACATTTACTGACACATTTATGAAACTGCTATGATTTTGGAAACAGAACACCTTATTCTCCGCCCGTGGTCGGAAGCGGACGCGGAGGAATGTTATAAATACGCAAAAGATCCGCTGGTCGGGCCGGCTGCCGGCTGGCCGGTGCATACCGGCGTTGAAAACAGCCGTCAGATTATACGGGATGTGCTTACGGCGCCGGAAACCTACGCCATTGTGCTAAGGGAAACCGGGCTCCCCGTCGGCAGTATCGGGCTTCACCGCAATGATCTTGCCGAAAAGGATGATGAAGCGGAGCTCGGCTACTGGATCGGTGTGCCCTACTGGGGACGCGGCCTTGTGCCTGAAGCGGCGCGTGAGCTTCTGCGTCACGCCTTTGAGGACCTGAAACTTGCCCGTATATGGTGCGGATATTACGACGGCAACGATAAATCAAAGCGTGTGCAGGAAAAACTCGGCTTCAGATATCAGCGGGCCGAAGAAAATGTGCCTGTACCGCAGATGGGAGAAACACGAAAAGGCCATGTCAATCTGATGACGAGAGAAGACTGGCTTGAAAATAACCGGAGGCCTGGAACACTTCCCCGCCCCGGAAACAGTTAACTGTACGAAAAGGAGTATTCTTTATGAAAAAGACTTTTAAATCCGTTCTTTCGCTGCTGCTCTGCGCGGCGATGATATCGGGATTGATGATTTTTGCCGGAGCGGATGACGCTCTGACGGCAAAGCCGCTTTATTTCAGTAAAGACGGCCGTTTCAGGATTCTTCACATCACCGACACACATCTTTCCGCCGATAATGTCAAAAACAGCACAAGGCTGATTGCGCTCGCCTGCGAAGCCGAAAAACCCGACCTTATTATGCTCACCGGCGATATCGCCTCTCAGAATACTCTTGAGGAAACGAAAAAATACGTTGATGAAATAATGACTGTGTTCGAAACCCGCGGCATTCCCGTTGCAGTCACTTTCGGCAACCACGATTCGGAAAACGGCGCATACACGCGTGAGCAGGTAATGGCGCTTTATAATAATTTCTCCTGCTCCATTTCTATTGACGACGGCGATGCCCTGACCGGATGCGGCACATATCTTGTTCCTCTTTATTCACACGGCGGCAGCGAACCGGTATTCAATCTCTGGGTATTTGATTCCGGGGATTATGACGGCGAAGACCACTATGCAAACACGGCGGAGGATCAGGTAAAGTGGTACAGGGAAAAATCAGCTGAAATTGAGAAGCAGTACG
This sequence comes from Oscillospiraceae bacterium, assembly GCA_902796295.1. Lineage (GTDB taxonomy): Bacteria > Bacillota > Clostridia > Oscillospirales > Acutalibacteraceae > CAG-177. The sequence goes on along the minus strand of CADBOL010000049.1, from coordinate 10,994 downwards.
GTAAAAAGATTTATTCGCTCGCTTTTCAGCATATCATTGTGCCCGAAATATATGACGCTCTTGAAAAAACCGATGTCAAAGGCGCCTTCACCTATAAACGCATCTATTATGATGACGAATATTACCGCTTCTCAAAAGACGCGGTAAATTACGGGATGTTTCACGAAATGCCCTGCCCGGGCTATTATAACCACGGTCAGTTTGAGGCGATGGCAGAGCGCGGGGATGTGCTCGCGGTTTTCTCGGGGCACGATCACACAAACGCTTTCGGCGTAAAATACAAAGGAATCGACATTGTCAATTCCCTTTCTACAAGATATAACGGCGACGCATTCTCCACTCAATACGGCTACAGAGTGCTCGACCTTGACGAAAAAACTCCCGATAAATATAAGACGCGCGTTGTGCGCTGGTATGATTTTGTGAATTCGGAAGAAGCCAAAGCCGTTTCAGATAAAGGAGACAGCGGCCTCTTTGCCGAAATCCGTTTTCTCGGTTTCTTTGAAAAAGCGTTTACCGACATAAGCGTTTTCTTCACCGAACTCTTTACCGGCAGAAAGGTAAGGTACCCGGATTAAAAAAACAGGGCGCGGATACATCCGCGCCGCAAGTCAGCAGGGAGCAGTCAGCAGGGAGCAGTTAACGGTCGCTTTGCTCCGGATTAAAATGTAACAGACTCGCAGGTTGTTAATACTTCCTGCGAGTCTGTTTATTCTTAACGGCATGAATACTCAGCCGGGAAAGACCGCTGAGTTATTCACTTGCTCTGTGACATGCGCCGCTCATTGCGCAGTGCTCACAATTGCAGCCGCAGGAGGACTTGCCTTTCTTCTTATCTTTTCGAAGTTTTATAATTATTCCGGTAACGATTGCAATAAGAGCCATTGCAATCAGGATTGTTCCGAGATTTGCAGTCATCCATGCAAACATATTACCGCTTCCTTTCCGTTTTTCAGACTTTTGCTGTCAGTTTTGTTGCTTCTTTATACTTTCTGAAGAAGAGCATATAGACTATACAGGCTATGACGGCCAGCGCGCAGATAAAGCCGATTATGTTGAAATTGCCCGTAAAGGCTCCGCCTATCTGGTTTATGCAGAGCGATACGGCATAAGCAAATCCGCACTGATAGCCGATTGCGAACCAGGTCCACTTTGCGTTATTCATCTCACGCTTGATTGCGCCGATTGCCGCGAAGCACGGAGCGCACAGGAGGTTGAATACAAGGAACGAGAATCCGGTTATACCGGTAAACGCGGCGTGAAGCGCCTGCCATGCGGTCATTTCGCCGCCGCCGTAAAGGATGCCCATCGTTCCGACAATATTCTCTTTGGCGACAAGTCCGGTAATCGAAGCCACAGCCGCCTGCCATGTTCCCCAGCCGAGAGGAGCGAAAATCCAGGCAATCAGGCTGCCGATTCTTGCGAGTATCGAAAGGTCGAGCTCATCCTCGCCGAGCATCCTGAAGCCGTCTGCGGTGAATCCGAAATATGATGTGAACCAGACAAGGATTGTCGAGAGCAGGATTATCGTGCCGGCCTTTTTGATAAAGGACCAGCCGCGCTCCCACATGGAGCGGAGCACATTTGCGAGTGTGGGCCAGTGATATGCGGGCAGCTCCATTACAAAGGGAGCCGGCTCGCCTGCGAACATCTTTGTCTTTTTGAGCATAATACCGGAAACAACTATCGACGCCATGCCGATGAAATAGGCGGATGTTGAAATCCAGGGCGAACCGCCGAATATTGCACCGGCAATCATCGCGATGAAAGGAACCTTCGCGCCGCAGGGAATGAATGTGGTTGTCATTATGGTCATGCGCCTGTCGCGCTCATTTTCTATGGTACGGCTTGCCATAACGCCCGGCACGCCGCAGCCGACGCCGATAAGCATCGGGATAAACGATTTGCCCGAGAGGCCGAATTTACGGAAAATACGGTCAAGGACGAAAGCGATACGCGCCATATAACCGCAGGCTTCGAGGAACGCCAGCATAAGGAAGAGCACCAGCATCTGCGGCACAGATCCGAGCACCGCGCCGACACCCGCTACAATACCGTCGAGTATCAGCCCCTGCAGCCAGTCCGCCGCGTTTGCCTTTTCAAGAAGGCCGCCTATTATCGCCGGTATGCCGGGCACCCATTTTCCGTAATCCGCGGGGTCGGGCTCGTCACCGATTTCTTCTATCGTCTTTTTTGCCTGCGCGTAATCCGCGGGGCTTGCGGTTTCCTCTGTAATTTCGAGCGTCTCTTCATCCTCGACAAAATACGGGAAATCGCCTGTCGGCGCGCTGCCGTTCTTTTCAACCCAGGCGTCATATCCGTCTGTTATCGCGGCTGCTTCGGAATAGCTTTCGGCAATCTCGCTGTATCCGCCGTCAATTCCGAAAAGGTGGAATCCGTCGCCGAAAAGTCCGTCATTCGCCCAGTCTGTTGCAGGCGCGCCGACCGCAACCATCGCAATCCAGTAAACAAGGAACATGACCGCGGCAAAAATCGGCAGACCGAGCCAGCGGTTTGTCACGACTTTATCAATCTTATCCGAGGTTGTAAGACCGCCTTTGTTTTTCTTTTTATATGAGGTTTTTATAATATCCGCTATATAGATATAGCGCTCGTTTGTGATGATGCTCTCCGCGTCATCGTCAAGCTCTTTTTCGGCGGAGCAGATGTCTTCCTCAATATGAGAAAGCGTATCTGCCGGGATACTGAGCTGCTCCATAACCTTGTCATCGCGCTCAAAAATCTTGATAGCGTACCAGCGCTGCTGTTCCTCGGGCAGGTTGTGCACTACCGCCTCTTCTATATGAGCAAGCGCATGCTCCACCGGGCCCGAAAAAGTGTGCATCGGCACGGTCTTCGTGCTCTTTGCCGCCTCAATCGCGGCTTCTGCGGCCTCCATAACCCCGTCGCCCTTAAGAGCCGAGATTTCAACCGCCTTGCAACCGAGCTGATTTCCCAGCTCATCGGTGTCGATTTTGTCGCCGTTTTTTCTCACCACATCCATCATGTTTATGGCAAGCACAACGGGGATTCCCAGCTCGGTGAGCTGTGTCGTCAGGTAAAGGTTTCGCTCCAGATTTGTGCCGTCAATGATATTAAGTATGGCATCGGGTCTTTCGCCTATAAGATAGTTTCTCGCGACGACTTCCTCAAGTGTATAGGGAGAGAGCGAATAAATACCGGGAAGGTCGGTGATTGTCACATCATCGTGTTTTTTCAGTTTGCCTTCCTTTTTCTCAACCGTTACGCCGGGCCAGTTGCCGACAAACTGGTTGGAGCCTGTAAGCGCGTTGAACAGCGTGGTCTTTCCGCTGTTGGGGTTACCTGCAAGCGCGATTCTTATATTCATAATTCCGCATTCCTTTCTGCTTTGAACGGTCTCTGCCGGTTAGCTTTAACTAACCCGACTGCCGAAAATATCGGGGATCTGCTCCCCGGGAAGTTTTATTCAATCTCAATCATTTCGGCGTCCGCCTTGCGGATTGAGAGCTCGTAATTGCGTACTGTGACTTCAATGGGGTCTCCGAGAGGAGCCACCTTGCGGATATAAACGGGTGTGCGCTTTGTGATGCCCATATCCATTATGCGGCGCTTGACTGCGCCTTCGCCGTGCAGTTTCACAACCGTGACCGTTTCGCCGATAGCGGCGTCTCTGAGAGTTTTCACTTTTTATTCCTCCTGAAAGATTAATTATACCATTATTTTACGCGCGAGTTCTTCGCTGACGGCAACGCGGCTTTCCTTGACCCTGACAATCAGGTTGCCTGCGAGCGTGCTCACGATGCACACTTCGCCGCCGATATTGAATCCGAGATTTTCCAGATGTTTCTTGACTTCCGGTGTTCCTCCGATTCTCTTTATAATCTGTGACTGACCGACATCGGCCATGCTGAGAGGTATCATAAACACTCCCCCTGTCAAATCAATTAGCTTACGCTAACCCGATACCCTAAAACAAGGCGGTTAGCGCTGCCTAACCACTTTTATTATAGTTAGTCTGCGCTAACTTGTCAAGAGTTTTTTGTGAATTTTTCCCGATTCCCGATTTTGCCTGTTTTTATTGAAATAATAAACCGTTTGAGATATAATATAATGTGATTATTATAATATGTAATCCGAAAGGAGAGAGAAAAATGACTATCCGCGAATCCGGGGAAATGTATCTTGAAACCATACTTGTACTTTCTCAGACTTCATCAACCGTGCGCGCGATTGATGTCGGCACATATATGGGATTTTCAAAACCCTCTGTCAGCCGGGCAATAGGCCTGCTGAAAAAAGACGGGCTTGTGATAACAGACGCGCAGGGTTATCTGAAGCTGACCGCAGAGGGCGAGGCAAAGGCAAAGCGCATATATGAGCGCCACACCCTGCTCACCAAGCTTTTTGCGGATCTGGGCGTTGATGAGGAAACGGCGGCGGAAGATGCCTGCCGTATCGAGCACTATCTCAGCGACAAAACCTTTGATGCGATCAAAAATCACGTCAGCATTTACGGAGATAAAGCAAAACTAAAAAAGTAATATATAAAGGTATTATTTTTATTTAAAAACATTTGAAAAAGAGGCAGAAAAATGAAACAGACAAGATCATTAAAAATCACCGCCCTGCTGCTTGCGCTGATTATTATCGCATGCTCCGGAATGCATGCATTCGCAGGCGGTTCGCCGTTCGCGCGGGAATCCTGCACCGACATAGTCACCCTTTCCGATGTCCAGACATGGGGCCCCGGAGCTTTCAAGGAATTCGGCAGAGTGCTGCGCGCGATGCAGAATGACGGCCTTTCCGAGCCCGGCTCCGTTATTGTCGGCGGCGACTACTCAAGACTCCTTCCCGATTATGCGACTTTGGGTATAATCCAGCTTCGCGAGCAGTATGTCAATGTTTACCCCGGCGCGGATCCCGATGATTTTGTCTTTATTCAGGGCAATCACGATATGTCTGTCGCTTCTTTCACCCCCACGGGCATGTATGATATGGGGACATACAGCCTCTTTACAATGAATGAGGATGATTTCCCCTGGGAACAGATTGACGACAGCGGCACCGAAGATATCGTGAAATCAACCGCAAAGAAACTTTCGGATTCTCTCGATAAGCTGATTGCCGCGGGCGACAGCCGCCCGGTGATTGTGCTCACTCACGTTCCCCTTCATTTCACAAGGCGCGATTCTTTCGGCGATAACCTCTACGCCTCATATATATTTGATATACTCAACCGCGCGGGAGAAAAGCTCGATATAATCTTTCTCTTCGGCCACAATCACTCGGAGGATTATGACGATTATATCGGCGGCTCGGTAAATTATCTCGCCCGCGGCGAAAAAATAAAAATCCCCGATCCCGTCAATCCCGGCAGCGAAGGGTTTACGGAGGAAACTCTCAATTTCACCTACACAAACTGCGGATATATCGGCTACTCGGGCAACGGAAACAACGAAACATCCACAAATGTGCTCACCCTCGGTGCCATAAGACTTTTTGAGGATAAAATCGAGGTGCTCAAATATACGCGTGACGGGCTCTTCCGCTCCGATGAGATTGAGAGAATCAACCCCGCCTCGCAGAGCGATATGCTTGCCACAGTAACAAAAGAAAATATTAAATACAATAATCCGTCAATGAGAGAAACCGAATACCGTCTTCTCACCCCCATACTGCGCCTTTATCTGATGATCTTCGGCGTTTTCTCGGTATAATGCAAATGCCTTCCCCCCCCCGGGGGGAAGGCTTATCCTGTCCGTAATCGGAATGTGAGGTGATTCTCTCCTTGCTTTCACGGCTACCGTTTTACATGGTGCGCTGCCTGCTTCTGACCGAAGCGGTCGAAACCGGGCTCGCGGCGCTGCTCGGCTTCAGAAAGCGCGATCTCACTTTTACAGCGCTCGTAAATCTGCTGACAAATCCGCCCGCCGTGGTGCTCGTTTTCCTGTGCGGTTTCTTTTGGGGGCGCACGGCGTGGATCATCTCGGTCATATTTTTTGAAGCGGCCGTCTTTCTGACGGAGGCGCTCATTTACCGCAGCAACCTTGAAAAAAGAAAACCGCATCCTTTCCTTCTGTCGCTGATACTCAACGCGGCATCATTTGCCGCCGGAGAGATTTTCAATTTATTTTTCAAATAATTACAGGGAGTGATAATGTGAAAAAAGCAACCGCGATTATCCTGGCGCTCATCATGTGCGCCGCGCTCGCCCTGCCCGCTTTTGCAGACGGTATGGGACCTTTTTATTCCGAAATAACGGCTTATGTCAGCAAAAAAGGCGGAGCCGCAATCTATGACTATCTGGATAATGATAACGATGAATGGTCTCTGCAGCCGACAGGCGAAAAAATCCCTTATCAGACAGAGCTGATTCTCACCTGGAATACGATTGATGATGACGAGCTCTACTACTCCGTTAAATATAACGATGAGAGCGTTTATGTCAGAGGGGCTGACCTTTCTGTGGATTCCTCTCCGATTGCTCCGAAAGAAAAAAACAAATACGATCCGCCCATACACTTTGTGGTTATCAATGAAGACGGCGCCGTGATGCGTGCAGGCCCGAATGAAATCTATGATGAAATCACAACCCTTCCCAAAGGGACCGAAATTGAGGCTGCCTATGCCGACGGACACGGCGACGGCGGTAATGACGGGGAAGAAGATGAAGGCATTACATCATGGTCATATACCACCTATGACGGTGAGAGCGGCTGGGTTCACACCGGCCAGGAAGATTTCTGCTATGATTTTGCCATCCCCGTTAAATATAAGGAAATGGGTCAGAGCCCTCTGGGTGAGTTTGTCGCTCTTGAGGATGTAAATGTTTACAGGCAAATAGATTTCTGGGATAACGACGAGGTTCTCACCGTTATTCCCGCCGGCACAAGAGGGAGCTTTGACTGCTACTATTACGGCCATCACGGAGAAATATCCTTCCCCTATGAATATAACGGTGAAGATGGATGGGTTGTAATTGAAAACAGCTGGCTTGCACCTGATAATATCATGATAACCAGAGACGGCTACATTATGGTAACCGATTCTCTGGATCTCTATGAGGATGATGATCTTACACCCGGTGAAAATCTAAGCGAAACTGTTGAACCTTATCAGATAATACCCTATGACTACGCTTTCCGCAATGTTCTCGGCGACTATGACAGAGACGATGAGGAATACTGGGATTCTCCGTATGAGCAGTGGTTCCGCGTCACTGTTGACGGAGAAAAATACTGGGTATGCTTCGGCAGCGAGACAAACGGCGACCCTGTGCTCTTCTATTCCGGGTCTTATGAGAAATACTCAGGGGATATTGATATTTTTGAGGAGCCGGATGTCGATTCCGCGTCCGTCGGCTCAATCCCGAAAGACAGCAAATATATCAATCTTTTCAATTATGACCGTAACGATTATTACGAAGATGAAAACGGCGACACGGTATTTGACCGCTCTCTTTCCTGGGAATATGTCGATTATAACGGCACCCGCGGATGGATTCATTTTGAAGATGAAGAATATCCCGACTATATATACGGTCTTGTCGATCCCGTTCTGACTCTGGGAGAAGACGATGCTTCGCCCGCCGGTAACACCGAAACAGGCGATGACGAGGGTGAAGGTACCGATGATAACTCCCCCGGCGGATTCCTTGAAAACCTCTTCGGCAAAAAAGACGAAGACGAAAACAATCCCCTCGCCCCCGAATCCCCGCGCAAGACGATAGGCGCAAGCATTGCCGGCGCGGCGGTTGCGGTTGTGCTCGCGATAATCGGTATCTCCCGCGCGAGAAAAAAGAAGGATGAATGATATGAAAAAATTTATTTCATTGACACTCGTTCTCATAATAAGCTTCGCTCTGGTTATTCCTGCTTTTGCCGACGGAGTAGGTCCGTTTATCACGGAAATAACCGCCCGGGTGATTAATAAAAACGGTGCAAAAGCTTTTTTATACTCTGACTCCCTTGAATATGAAGAAGAATACGGCGAGTCGGATTTCGCCGAGGCAGGTTATTCTTCCGTTATGATACCGTATATGACCGAGCTTCGTTTTTATGATTCTTCCGATTCTGAGGAGTTATCAGACACACCGTATTTTTTAACTGAATATAATGGCGAAAGTGTCTATGTAAAGGGCTCCGATGTTTCTGTAACTCCCGTAAAGCCGAGAGAAGAAAACAGATACGATCCCCCTCTTCATTTTGTCGTGCTTTCAGAAGAAGGCGAGCCGCTGCGCTCCGGTCCGAGTAATGTGAGTGACATTCTTGAGATAATTCCGGAGGGCACTGAAATAGAGGCTGTCTATTCAGACGTTCCCCCAAACCCCGATGAAACTCCCGGAGACTACTCAGTCTGGTCATATACCGTGTATAACGGAAAAAGCGGCTGGGTAAATACCGGAGAAGAAGGTACATTCGGCCGATTCGGAAAGCCCGTAAAGTATAAAGAGAAAGCCTGCAGCCCGGTCGGCGATTACTATGCAATTGATGATATTAAACTCAAAGATGAACCTGATCCATGGAATTTCGAAGATGCGATTGGAACCATTCCCGCTGGAACAAAAGGTAAATTTGATTATTATGTCACTTATGATCATTATGGTAGTTTATTTGTTTACCTTGAATATAACGGAGTAAAAGGCTGGGCTTCGTTTGGCGGCAGAGAAGTAGCTCATGATAATCTGATGATAAACCGCTACGGTTATATGTTGGTTACCGATACGATGAAGCTCTATAAAGATGATAATCTTAAGCCGGGTGAAGATTCGGGTAAAACCGTTGAACCAAATCAGATTATTCCTTTTGATTACAGCTACCGCAAAGAAACAGGTGAAACCGGTTACAGTTATAACACTTTCTGCCGCGTAACGGTTGACGGTGAGCAGTATTGGGCTTGCATTTCTGACTTGTTTTACAAGTTTAACGGATGCGATTTGCTCAAAGCCAAAACCGATATTGATGTTTATTCGGGAAATAATGACGAAGCGGAGAAACTCGGCACGATTCCGGCAGGCGCTGTGTTTTTATCTCTGTTCACATTTAATTATGTGGCTTATGAAGATCTCCGTGGTTGGATATTTGATATTGATAATTATGATTATGTCAATATATCCGGAGATCTGTTGATAACCCCGGATGAGGAGGGTATCAAGGCCGCACTGGAGAAATACTGTAAGCCTAACAGCACCGGATCAGACGGCGTTGACGAAGCCCAAGAGACAACTGCGAGCGAAGCAAATCCTCTTGCTCCCGAATCACCTAATAAAACTGTCATCGCCTGCGTTGCGGCCGCAGCTGCCGCGGTTGTAATTGCCTCTGTCGGCATTGCCCGCGCGAGGAAAAAGAAGGAAGAATGATATGAAAAAATTTCTGTGTCTGCTCACGGCGGTGATTCTCTGCTTTTTGCTCTGCCTCCCGGCTTACGGCATAATCGCTTCGGACGAAAGCGAAGGCATCCGCGTCACGGTCAGCAAAAAGGGCGGAGCCCCTGTTTACCGGTATGCCGATGATACAGACGAAGACGGGCAGTTCGTCGTGTATTACACGCCGACAAACAAAAAAATCCCGGAAAAAGCCGGATTTACCGTTGACTGGGAAACAGCATTTGTACTTGATAACGACGGCAATAAATTCATCGAGGGTGAGTATAAAGGCGAAGGGGTTTATCTGAATCCGTCCGATGTTTCGCTTGACCTCTCCCCGGTCACCCCTCCCGGAGACAAAGCGGGGCGCACAAGGCACCTGACCGTTTATGATGACGATGTTAAAATATATGAGGGCCCCTCCGAGCTTTACAAGAGCGTGAAATCGCTTCGCGAAGGCGATGAAATCGAGGCTGTGCAGTATGATTTCGGAGATCTGTATTCCTGGTATTATACCGATGACGGCAAAACGCCGGGCTGGGTAAAATTCTCCCAGGATCCGTATGATATCGATTTCGTCTGCGATGTCAGCTATAAAGAGGATGTTCCGAGCCCCACCGGCAAGGTTATCACCCTGAATTCGCTCGGCCTCTATGATGAGCCGGAGTCCTCTTTTGACAGCGACCCCGTCGCTACCGTCCCCGCCGGCAAAGAAATCACCTTCAGCCGTTATTTCATGTGGAATTTTGAGGATTCCTGCTCGCTCTTTGCCCTGATTGATTATAAAGGAACTCAGGGCTGGGCGAGAGTCGATAAAGAAGACAGCGACTCCGACGCAATGTATCAGGTTGACGGCTATATGATGATAAATGAATCCGATGAAGTGTTTGCGGATAATAATTATCATCCCGGCAAAGGCACCGATGTTTATATCGAGCCGCATACCATAGTCCGTTACGATTACCGCTATAATGAGCCGGTCGACACCGATGAAGACGACTGGTTCAGGCCTTACAGAGCCTGGTACCGTATCGGTCTGGGCGATAAATACTACTGGATTTCATTCGGCAGCGAGGGATTTACACACCCGGCGGAGTATGAGGGTGGATTATACACGGTTGAAGACGGTCTGTCTCTTAAACTCTATAATGAGCCGGATAAAAAATCCGGCAAAGCGGGCACCATCCCCTCGGGCGAATCTTTTACGCTCCTGTTTACGTTTGACAGCAATGATTACGCTGTTTCAAACTATGATGTCAACAATGTCTGGCGCTATGTTGAGTATGACGGCGGCAGATACTGGACTCTCTTTGATTGGGGCGATGTTTTGCTGAATTACACTCTCGCTCCCGACCTCGGTCCGGTCGCGGCGGATATCTCCCCCGGTCCGGAAGAGCCGGAAACCGGATTCACCATTTCGCTCAACCCCTTCAAAGACGGCAAATTCAAGCTTCCCTTCAGCATATTCGGCAGCAAAGAACTCGGAGATGAATCGGATGAAGAGACCGGCGAAAACGGTGACGGATCAGCCGAAAAAGCCGACAGTATCGAAAACACCGCTTCCGTAACCCGGGCTTCCGCCCGCAAGGGCCTGAAGAAAGAAGTTATAAGAGCAGCTGCCATCCTGATTCTGGCCGGTTTCGGCATT
>CADBOL010000048.1 GCA_902796295.1 Oscillospiraceae bacterium | reverse complement strand
TTAAAACAGATAAAAAACCGGGCGGCGGCCTGACACCGCGCCCGGGTAAAAAGATTACTTTTTAGATTATTAAAACCAGTTATCCATACCGTCCTGATTGAGAAGGTCGGTCATATTAATGTAGCCGAAAGGCTCATTGAACAACTTGCTGTCGACCGAGTCTGAAACCTGGGTAATCTCAATAACGGAAACTGCCCCGTCTTTATCTTTGTGCTCAATTCTCTTGAGATTCTGCCCGTCATAGTAATAGTATGAGGTGCCGTCTTCACTCTCATAAACATCGACATAATAGATCTTCCCGCCGATTTTTATTTCGGCTGAACCTTTGTAGTTGTTCTTTTCCGGTGCTTCAACGCCGAGCTTGAATTCATCCATGAATTCTTTTACCTGTTCGGAGGGAAGATCCATATACACCTTGAGCTCGGGCGTGTAAATACGTGCTTTATCTCCGTTGATATATGCCTTAATTGTCATACTGCCGGAATCTTTGCTGATGTCAATGGGAGCCGATGCTTCAATATACATCTTGTCGCCGTTTTTCGCAATCGTAACTGGCATTGAAGATGACTGACCGTCAGCGGTACTGCTCATGACAAATTTCATGGTATATGCGTTTTTGCTCGAAATATCCTGGAAGAATTTCTGCCCCTGGTTTCTGTCTGTCCCGGCTGCATCAAATTCGAGAGCGCCGTAATCAAGAGCGAATTTTACGGGCTGTTTTCCGTCCCAGCCGAAATCGGCGCTTGCCTCAAAGGATAAGGCCGCATTGCCTTCCGCCTTGAAAGAGCTGCCCTTTTTGAAAAGATCGCGGATTTTGAGCAGAATCCTCGCAAAGAAATTGATTTTGGGAGCGTTTGAAGATAGCTGAAGCTGCAGTGTCTCGGAAAAACTCTCTCCCGCGCGGAGTATTCTCATGCTTTCACTTTTTCCGCTCAGGATCTCGAATGCCTCGGAGCCGGCGGAAAATACGGCAAGTAAATCTTTATCGCCCGTATTGGTGAATGTAGCCTTTACTGTCGGCTTGTCAAAAAGGAAATATTTTTCCTTGTCAAATTTAACTTCCCACTTGATGCAGTCCTCCTGCTTTTCGGTCGCGGGAGCGGCCTCTGCCGCAAAAGCAGCCGGAATCATTCCCGCTGTGAGAGCGAGAGCCAGAAGCAGAGAAATAATTATACTGCCGAGTCTTTTTGTTGTTTTCATCTGAGTTACCTCTCCTTAATTCTTAATCTATTTCACGATTTTTCGCGAATACTCCGGAATTATAATGCCAAAAAGAGAAAAAATCAAGCCCCGAAAAGATAATCGGTCGTTTTTTCCGGTTTAACGGAGACCTGTTTTTCTCTTCCGGGGTTAATTATACGGATATTCCGATTAAGATTAAAGTATGCAAAACATTAAGATTGCATTAAGATTTTACGAAAAGCTTGACATTTACAATATTTTGAAAGATCGGATTGTTTTCATCGATGAAAAATCAAGATTTAAGTGAATAACCCCTTTAAAATATATATTTATCAGCTTTCTCGTTTTACCCGTAAAGGCATGAAAAAAGCAGCTCGCTTTTCACTCGAACTGCTTTTGAATTGGTGTTTAATTACAAATTAATTTGGCTCAACTGATACCGAAGGCAGTGTTTTAAACAATCTCTTGAAGAATGCTGTCAGTTTTGCAAGGATTCCTGATTTTACATTGATTTCAACATTGCCGGTTAAATCTTTGCCGTCTGCGTCTTTCTGAACATTCCCGTCATCATCGATGATTTTAACCGTTATGTTTTTTGATGAGGTAAATTCCCCCGGGAATGTGTAACTAACTTCTCTGTTGCTTCCCTTTTTGAGCAAAGTTTCATTATCATAAATTGCTGTATAGTATCCATCGGGAACTTTCGTCGCCGTGGCTTTAACTGTCACAGTTGCTGCGTATTCAACTTCTGTGGCTGAAGGAACTTTGAGCTTGGCGGAAGAAACAGGATTGAGTATTTCAGTTGAGACAGCCGTCTCCGGAATATCATATTCAACAGTAAACGGAACCGTGTTTTCTGCCTGTCTGCCGTCAGCGACAGAAGCATCTGTTAAATTCTTGCGTTTTGAAATGTTTTCTTTAGTCTTCTGCGAATCTTCTTTTTGATTCTCGGTTACAGAGTTCAACCAATTACAGTGAATATTGACACTGTAATTGTCGCTGAAAACATCATTGTTGAAAACCTTTCCTTCGTTCATTTGGATAGATTTCCATTCATCTTCGGTTCCGGGATAATATACATCTTTTAAAGAAGAACAAAATGCAAAAGCATATCTGCCTATTTTTTTGACATTTACAGGGATCACAATGCTCTCAAGCTTGCCTAAACCTGTGAAAGCATATTCCGGAATAGCAGTTACCCGACTCCCGATATTGATATTTTTAAGATTATCACATTCCGTAAAATAATAATAGTCGTCTTCTCTGAATTCATGTGTTTGACAGTTTTCGGCATTAAAATTCAAATTTTCCAATCCCGAACAAGAGCAAAAGACTCCTGCTCCCATTTTTTCAATACCTTCAGGTATTGTAATGCTTTTAATTCCGGAACACT
>CADBOL010000047.1 GCA_902796295.1 Oscillospiraceae bacterium | reverse complement strand
TTTTGAACATACTAAAGAAAAACGGTTCGCAGGAAGTATTGACAACCTGCGAACCTGTATTTTAATCCGGAGCGAAGCAAAGAAGCACATTTCAGATGTCAGATGATAGATTTTAGATATTAGATATTAGATATTAGATGATGGAAGCGCATTGCGGTGAATTGTATAATCGTAGGGAGTGACGTCCCGGCACTCCGGATGTGCCGAAGGCACATAGTCTTCACTTTTTTGTGAAACTCCGTTTCACCCGGAACGCCGGGACGTCGTTCCTTACGGTATGTTGCCTTAACAATCATATAAAATCGGAGCGGATTTATCCGCTCCCCGAAATTATCAATTATCAATTATAAATTGTCAATTAAAAATTGCACATTGCTAATTGCACATTAACAATTCCGCATTCCGCATTAAAAAACCCCGCCTGATAAAGGCGGGGTTTTTTCTCTTATTGATGATTCTTTATATATTCAATCAGCTCTCCGACTGTGTTTATATTTATCACTTCGCTGTTGGGCAGAGAAATGCTGTATTGATCCTCGACCTCGACAGCGAGGTTTATCATATCGAGCGAGCTCATTCCTATATCCTTGCGAAGGGCTGATTCATCTGTGATTGACGCGGGGTCTGCATCGACGTAATTGCAGATTATTTCAATGATATTCTCAAGCATGGCTATTCCTTTCAGTCAATGTTATCAAGTATTTCTTTGAGCGTGATATCGGGATTCGAGCAGCCCATGACAAGCGCTTTGACGGTGTTGTCGTGGAGTCTGTCTATATCGGCCTTCGAGATTGAATCCGTCCTGTGAAGATAGGCGAATCTCAGGCCGCCGGTGGTGGAATCCTTCATCGTGTAGGTGTAGAGCGGCATAACGTATCTGCCAAGGCAGTAGCTGTGGAATTCATATTCCCAGCCGTTCATTGTGTCGTTCTCAAGAGGGAACCAGGAAAACATCATTGTCGATGTGCCGTCAACCATCTTGTAGCCGAACATCTTGCCCTCGTCCTCACGCCAGGAGAGGAAGGGATAATTGTTATGTCTGAATATCTCTCCCTGAAGAGTCTTGAGCTTGTCAACAGCCTGACTGAAGGTCATATCCTCGGGAAGGACCACTCTCCAGGGCAGGGCGGAAACCATCTGACCGCCGCTTCTCTTTTCGTTGAGAGTGTTTCTTCTGTTTGAAAGCACAAGGAAGTGAGTATCGTTGTGTCTGTGGTTTATTTTGCCCACGTGAAGGCGCATACCGAGCTGAACGACGCATTCGCCGCTTATCTGATTCTTTTCCATATAGTCGAGAATCACTTTGCTGTCTTCGACAGACAGAGGTCTCTTTTCAAGCTCGGCTCTGTCGTGAATGGGATCGAAGCTGCCGCAGGCTCTGAGCTCGGGATTCTTTCTCTTTTTTCTCGCCTCGTCAAGCGGGCCGGGCCCCATTACGCCGTTCCAGATGGGCTCGCCGTCACTGAGGAAGTAGTTCTTGTAAAACTCTTTGTCGGCGCTTACCCTGTCGGCATTGTTTATGTATTCAAGCTCTCTTGCGATTGTCTTTTCAAAGCTTCCGAGCGGTTTCGGCATCTCTTTTCCCTCTTCGAGAGACTCATAGATTTTGAGAAGATCATCAAAGAATACGAAAACTGCGGGCGCGTCCATGGCGAGATGGATTACGTTTATATAGATACCGTATCTGCCGTCAAAGGTGTTGAAGAAGATCATACGGTAGGTTTCGCCTTTTAAGAATTTAACGGGCTTCTGGGCATCCGCGGTAAGGAATGCCTCCTGCTCTTCTTCGGTTTTGAAGGTCATAACGGGGATTTTGCCGATGTCATATTTTTCTTCGAAATACTGACGGAATCCGCCTTTTTTCTCAAAGCGGAGTCTCATACAGTCGTTTCTTTCGATTTCAATCTCAACTGCCTTTTGCAGAAGGTCAAAATCAATTTTTCTTTTAACGACTATTGACGCGGGAATCTGTATTACCTGTTTGTGCAGAAATGAATATTTCAGCATGAAATAAATCATTTCCTGGGGAGGGGTGAAGGGATAGTATTTTCTCTCACTCATTTTGATACTATTGTTTCCTTTCTTTTCATTTTGCCGCTCTCGGTTTTTTCAAACGGGATATCCCTGAGGCGGAGCTCCGAGATGATGTGCGACGCTTTTGCGCTTGAATTCATAATTTTGATTTTTTCTTCAAGCGCTGCTTTTATATCATCAATGCCGAGGTTTTCGCAATACTCTTTATCCGGATAAACCTCCGCAATAATTCTGTCGTTTTCTGCGTAAATCTGAACTTCGCTGACCTCGTGAATGGGCGCGAATTTCTTTTCAATCGCTTCGGGCGAAACATTTTCACCGCCCGAGAGGATGATGAGATTTTTAAGACGGCCTGTTATGAAAAGCTGCCTGTCTTCGGTGACATAGCCGATGTCGCCCGTCCTGAGCCAGCCGTCGGGGGTAAACATCTTTTTGGTTTCTTCCGGCTGCTTGTAATAGCCTATCATCACAGACGGTGTCTTGACCTGGATTTCACCGTTCTGAGTCCTTACATCGCAAATATCTATAACCCTGCCGACAGAGTCATAAGATACCGTTTCATCGGGTACCGAAATCCTGCAGCCCGCCTCGGTCATACCGTAGCCCTGGCGCAGATAGATGCCTATCGCGTTGTAGCTCTCGACGAGCTCGGGGCTCAGATACGCGCCGCCCGATATGAGCCATATCATATTTTTGCCGAATACGCTCTTTATCGCCTCATCCTGCGGCAGAGGATTGTTTTTCCTCGTAACAAGATTCCTGACGCGCTGAAGCAGAGACTGCGCAATCAGAGGCACCACTCTCATAACGTTGGGCTCAAACAGTCTGAGGTTTGCGTTGAGGTTTCTCAGATCTCCGTTGAGACAAACCGTAACGCCGTCGCGCAGGTTTCTTATGCAGTCACCCGAGAAGCAGTAAACATGATGCATCGGGAGCACCGAGAGCGAAACCATTCCCTCGTCAAGAGCGTTGCAGTAGTCTGTATACATGACATTTGAGATAAGGGAATTTGATGAGAGCATGACTCCCTTTCTCTTGCCGGTTGTGCCGCTTGTATAGATGATGAGCGCGCATTTATTTTTGTCTATCCTGAAATCGGAGAGAGAGGCAAAACGCGATTTTGCCGAAAAATCGGAGAGTATTTTATTGAAGCTCTCATCATCGGAGATATTTATGTATTTTGAGATTCTCTGAACGGCAACGCCTATCTTGTCGGATTCCGCGGCGAAGGAATTGTCATAGAGAATCATGTCTATATCGGCATCGTCAAAAAGCTTGATAGCGTCGTTTGTGGAGATGTCGGGCGAGAAAGGAACCGCGACATTTCCGCTGAGTAAAACAGCGAAAAAGTAGATAATGAAATTATAGGTGGTCTTTCCGGCTATCGCTATATGCTTGCCGCAGACAGAGTTAAAGAGGAAATAACGGCACAGGGCGAAGGAATCATCTCTGACCTGTCTGAAACTCTTCTCGACTATCTCATAATCCTGTATGTACTTTATGAATGTTTTATCTCCGAATTTGCCGGCCGCTTCTTCGAGAAGCTCGTGCAAATCCGGAACGTAAAAGTCTTTCATAAATAAATCTCTTTTCGTTTTATTGAAATTTGCTCAACTTATTGTATTATATATATCGTTAATACAACAATATACAGTTATTTCGTGAAAATGTTTGATTATTCAGGCAAAAGTGAAAATTGCCTGAAAACGGGGTGTTGACATTGCACTTTTACATCACTTGAATTTTTCCCCTGCAGGGTGTATAATCATACACAATAAAGAAAAAAAGCCGGTGATAAAATGTCGGGCTCAGATAAAAAGCTTCCGCACAATCACAATCTCAACAGCGCCACAATTGAAGAGGCTCTGCCCGATGATTCCGCCATTATGGGCGTTTCCGAGGCGATGAAACAGCTCGGCGACCCTACACGCCTGAGGATATTCTGGTATCTTTGCCACACGGAGGAGTGTGTGCTTGACATTGCGGCGGCAATCAATATGACAAGCCCCGCCGTCTCTCATCATTTAAGGCTGCTCAAGGCCTCGGGGCTGATAGTTTCAAAAAGAAACGGCAAAGAAATGCTTTATAAAGCCGCAGACAGCGAGCTCGCGCAGGCCCTTCATCATATCATAGAAAATATCGCGGAAATAACCTGCCCCGAATAGGGCGGGTTTTCTTTTGCTCAGATTTCGACTCTGCTCATTACATCGCCGAGTTTTTCATTGAATACGAGGTCAAATGTGTCATCCATATCGGTCGGGTCTCTGTTTATCAGCACGCTGTTTTTCCCTCTGAAATAGCGGATGAACCCCGCCGCCGGGTAAACCTTGAGAGAGGTGCCGGCGACTATGAGCATATCGGCGTCAGATATGGCGTTGACGGCCCCGGTTATCGTGTCGCTGTCAAGCGATTCCTCAAAGAGGACAACATCGGGCTTTACGATCCCGCCGCATTCGCATACAGGAATCGACTCCGAGTTTATGATATAGTCGAGCCCGTATGATTTGCCGCATCTCATGCAGTAGTTTCTGTGGATTGAGCCGTGCAGTTCATAAACTGTTTTGCTGCCCGCCTCGGTATGAAATCCGTCTATATTCTGAGTGATGACCGCCTTGAGTTTGCCTGCTTTTTCAAGCTCCGCAAGCTTATAGTGAGAGATATTGGGCTTCGCATCGGGATAATAGAAATATTTCTTGTAAAATTCATAGAATTCTTTTGTGTGTGCGTTGAAAAAGCTCCTGCTTACCACCTCTTCGGGAGGGTATTTGTAATTCATCATATAGATTCCGTCCGCGGAGCGGAAATCGGGAATGCCGCTTTCGGTTGAAACGCCCGCGCCTCCGAAGAAAACAATATTGCCGCTTTCACGTATCATTTCGTTGAGCCGGTTGATTTTGCCGTTCATTATTTTTCTCCTTCCGATTTAGAATAAAACTACAGAATGATTATACATTAAAAATGTTAACTTTTCATCTTTTTAATCTTGTTTTTTTTAATTATGTTTGATAATATATACTTGTTATATTATGCCACACGGAGGTAGCTTTTATGAAATTGACAATGTCACAGGCGCTCGTGAAGTTTCTTGACAATCAGTATGTCAGCTTCGACGGAGTTGAGTCAAAATTTGTCGAAGGTATTTTCGGCATTTTCGGTCACGGCTGCGTGGTCGGATTGGGCCAGGCGCTCGAGCAGGGCGGCCACAATCTCAAATTTTATCAGGGTCACAATGAGCAGGGTATGGCTCAGGCGGCGACCGCTTACGCAAAGCAGAATCACCGCCGCAAGATTATCGCCTGCACCTCTTCGATAGGCCCCGGCGCGCTCAATATGGTTACCGCCGCAGGTACAGCCACGGCAAACAGAATCCCTCTTCTGCTCCTTCCCGGCGACACATTTGCCTGCCGTCAGCCCGACCCCGTATTACAGCAGGTTGAGCAGCCGACATCATACTCCACGACGGCAAATGACGCCTTCAGGGCAGTGTGTAAATACTGGGACAGAATCGTAAGACCCGAGCAGCTTATGACCGCCTGCATCAATGCGATGAGAGTGCTCACCGACCAGGCTGAAACAGGCGCGGTCTGCCTTGCGATGCCTCAGGATGTTGAGGGCGAATCTTTTGACTACCCCGATTATTTCCTTCAGAAGAGAGTATGGTATATCGACAGACGCATCCCCACTCAGCGTGAGATAGACCTTGCCGTTGACGCCATAATCAACTCAAAGAAGCCCATACTTATCGCGGGCGGCGGCGTCACATATTCAGATGCTTATGATACGGTAGCGGCCTTTGCCGAAAAATTCAACATCCCCGTTACCGAAACCCAGGCGGGCAAAGGAAACATCCCGTTTGATTTCCCGCTCAATATGGGCGGAATCGGCGTTACGGGCGGCCCCGCGGCGAATAAACTCGCAAAGATGACCGATCTTGTCATCTCCGCCGGCTCACGCCTCACAGACTTCACCACAGCCTCAAAATGGGGATTCAGAAATCCCGAGGTCAAAATGCTCGGCATCAATGTCAGCTCGTTTGACGCGATGAAGATGGATGCCGCTTATGTTGTGGCGGACGCAAAGCTTACGCTCGAGGCAATCGGCGCAGAGCTTGAGAAGAGAGGATTTGTTTCCGGCTGGGATTCCGCAGAGCTCGCTCAGATAAAGGCGGATTATGTCGCAGAGGTTGACAGGATGTACGGCATAGAGCTTGAAAACGGTCTCTCACAGACCAGAGCTCTCGGCGAAATCAATAATTTCATCGCGAAAGACGCGATTGCCGTCGGTTCGGCAGGCTCGCTTCCCGGCTGCATGCAGCGCCTGTGGAAGAGCTTCGTGCCCGGCACATACAATATGGAATACGGCTTCAGCTGTATGGGATATGAAATCTGCGGAGCGCTCGGCGTAAAGCTTGCGCAGCCCGATAAAGAAGTCTATACCATGTGCGGCGACGGCAGCTTCCTTATGCTCCACAGCGAGCTTTACACCGCCGTTCAGGAAAACCTCAAAATCAATGTTATGCTCTTTGACAATATCGGCTGGGGCTGCATAGAGAATCTTCAGAATAACCAGGGTACCGACACATTCGGCACAAGATTCTGCGCGAGAAACCCGGAGACCGATCTGCTTGACGGCGAGCTGCTCAACATTGATTTCGCAAAGATAGCCGAGGGCTACGGCTGTAAGGGCTACAGAGTGACAAACGTTGCCGAGCTCAAGGCCGCTCTCGAGGATTCGCTCACTCAGACAAAGCCCTGCCTGTTTGATATCAAGGTCGCCCACAAGAGCATGAGCGACGGCTATGACGCCTGGTGGCGTGTCGGCGTTGCCTCCGTATCGGAGAGCGCAAGAGTACAGGCGGCTTATGAAGATATGGTTTCCCATGTTAAAGAAGCAAGACTCTATTGATAAAAGGAGATAACAATATGTTAAACAAAGACAAAGTCAAGCTCGCAATAGCTCCTATCGCGTGGACAAACGACGACCTTCCCGATCTCGGCGCGGAGAATACCTTTGAACAGTGCGTGAGCGAAATGGCTCTCGCGGGATTCACCGGCAGCGAAATAGGCAACAAATATCCCAAGGATGTTGAAACACTCAGGCATAAGCTTGATGTCAGAGGCATGAGAATCTGCAACGCGTGGTTTTCATCGCTCCTTCTCTCCGAGGGTTATGACGCCACCATCGAGGCGTTTATAAAGCACAGGGATTTCCTCAACGCTCTCGGCGCAAAAGTCATAGGCGCATCCGAGCAGGGAAATTCGATACAGGGCACCTCAAAGAGCATTTTCGGCGACAAGCCGGTATATACCGATGAGCAGTGGGAGCTTATCCGCAAAGGCTTCAACGATATGGGTAAACTCGCGAAGGAGAAGGGCATGACCTTCACCGTTCATCATCATATGGGCACCGGAGTTCAGACAGAGGCCGAGATAGACAAGCTCATGGAGATAACAGACCCCGATCTCGTTTATCTTCTTTATGATACAGGCCATCTCGCTTTCAGCGGCGAAGACGCCATAGGCGTGCTTAAGAAATACGCTAAGAGGATCAAACACGTTCACCTCAAGAGCACACGCAATGATGTGATAGCTCAGGGCAAGGCAAACGGCTGGAGCTTCCTTGACTGTGTCAGAGCCGGAGCTTTCACCGTTCCCGGAGACGGCGATTTTGATTTCACACCCGTTTTCGATATCCTCGCCGAAGCGGATTATGAGGGCTGGGTTGTTGTTGAGGCAGAGCAGGATCCCGCAAAGGCGAATCCCTTTGAGTATGCTCTCATTGCCAGAAACTACATCAGAGAAAAGACAGGCCTTTAATTAAAAGATACGGCGGTTTCGGGCTCTTGCTCTGAGACCGCCGTTTTAAGCAGGTAATTTTATGACTGAACAGTTTTCAAGAACACAGCTGCTTTTCGGCGAAGAAAAGATGAATATACTCAAAAACGCGAGAGTTGCCGTTTTCGGTATAGGCGGAGTGGGCGGCTATGTCTGCGAAGCGCTTGTGAGAAGCGGTGTGGGTCATTTTGACCTTATTGATAAAGACACCGTCTCGGAATCGAATCTCAACAGGCAGATAATCGCGACTCATAAGACAATCGGCAGGCAGAAGACCGAAGTCATGCGCGAGAGGATGCTCGAGATCAATCCGCAGGCGGATATAAGAATTTACGATTGCTTTTTCCTGCCGGAAAACTCGGCGTCATTCCCTTTTGCGGAGTATGACTATGTCGTTGACGCGGTTGACACCGTGAAAGCAAAAATAGAATTGATTCTCCGATCGCAGAGCGCCGGAGTGCCCGTAATCAGCTCCATGGGCACGGGCAACAAGACCGACCCCGGCAGACTTAAAGCCGCAGATATTTACGAAACAAGGATCTGCCCCCTTGCCCGTGTAATGCGGCGCGAGCTTAAGAAAAGGGGAGTGGAGAAGCTGAAGGTCGTTTATTCCGATGAGGAGCCGACACCCCCGGAGCACAGGATTTCTTCGCTCGACGAGTCGCCGGACGCCGTCAGGAAGGATATCCCCGGCAGCACGGCTTTTGTGCCGGGAACGGCGGGCCTGCTTATCGCCTCGGTCATAGTAAGAGATTTAATAAACAAAACGGAGCAGATTAATGGATAACCCGGAACTCCTCTCAAAATACAATAAACTTAAAGAATATCTCTCTTCTCTCGGCAGTCTCACTGTGGCTTTTTCGGGCGGAGTTGATTCGTCATTTCTCCTTTTCGCGTCAAAGGATGCGCTCGGCGAAAACGTCACGGCAGTGACCGTGACATCGGAATTCGTGCCGCAGCGCGAGATAAAAGAAGCGGCGGAATTCTGCAGAGAATACGGAATCCGCGCGGTGACACTGACCGCGCGCCCTCTTGACAATGAGACGGTCGCCGCGAACCCGGCTGACCGCTGCTATCACTGCAAGCGCGAGATATTCGGCATGATTATAGATTTCTCGCAGAAAAACGGCACCGGCGCTGTCGCCGAGGCCTCAAATCTCGATGACAATTCAGATTACAGGCCCGGGCACAGGGCTATCGCCGAGCTCGGGGTAAAGAGCCCCCTGCGCGAGAGCGGATTCTCGAAATCCGAAATCCGCGCTCTCTCAAAGCATTTCGGGCTCCCGACATGGGATAAACCGGCTCTCGCCTGCCTCGCCACAAGGATTCCCTACGGCGACAGGATAACGGCGGAAAAGCTCGCTATGGCGGAAAAGGCGGAGGATTTCCTCAGAGATAACGGCTTCGGCCAGCTCCGTGTGAGAATTCACGGAGACACCGCTAGAATTGAGCTTGAGGAAAAAGATATTCCCCGCCTGATGCAGGATGATATGAGAGAAGCTGTTTATGCCGGATTCAGAGAAACAGGATTCCGCTATGTTTCCCTCGATCTCAAAGGATACAGGACAGGGAGCATGAATGAGGGGATAGATATCAGTTAGCAGTTAGCAGTGAGCAGTTAGCAGTTTCGGGTCGCTTCGCTCCGGACTATATTAATGTGCAATTAGCAATGTGCAATGTGCAATGAATTGGTCGTTGCGCTCCGGACTATATTAATGTGCAATTAG
>CADBOL010000046.1 GCA_902796295.1 Oscillospiraceae bacterium | reverse complement strand
TGAGCGGTCACTGTTTACTCGAGGCATTTCAAGTCTTTGATTCTCCGGCAAAACTCCCGGAATTCAAGCACTTTGGGGCTTTTGTCACAGACGGCCCGTTTCTCTATAAGACAAAGAGCGGACGGCTGATTATGCTATGGAGCAATTTCAGTGAAAGCGGATACAGCGTGCTGGTCACCTCATCTTCAAACGGAAGAATTGACGGAAAATGGAGGCAGCAGCCCGGAGAGCTTTACAAGGCCACCGAAAAGCATCCTGACGGTGGTCACGCAATGTTATTCACGGCTGACGACGGAACGCTGATCATGTCCGTTCACTCCCCGAATATGGAAACGGATGAAAACCCGACCACCGCTAAATTCATACCCGTTGAGGATACAGGCGACACAATTATCACGAAGGAAGACAGCAGCATCTTCACTCTCATATTTTACCGCATTTATTATTTCTTTTTAAGGTTTGCCGATATCTTCCGGATATAATGATGTGCCTGAATTAATTATTAATCCGGCATTTTAAATATGTTAAAATCATCACGCACTTGATATTGCAGTCAAGCCCTCGGCAATTATGATTGAGGTCCCCGGCTCTTTATCAAGTGCTTCTTTTTTTGCGTAGCAAATTGCTGCAAAGGGTCGAAGCATTACGCCGCGCCAACGGTGTAGAATTGTGCATAACAACAAGTTGTAATAGGCTAAATGATGTTGTCAGCTGATGGTTTTCATTTCTGCAAGCAATTTCAAATCATATATGTTTCTATTGATAAATCAATTGATTTATGTTAAAATATACTTGAAAATAACGAAAGGAGAAAAAGTATGTGTGAAAGAAAACATGTTGATGAAGATGAACTTGAAGAAGTTTTCTCCGAAGCAGCAAAGCTTTTAATTGAAAAGAAAAAGCTCAAAGGTGTTCCCATAGCAAGATATGATTTGGAAACAAAAAGGGCATACCTTGAATATCCTGATGGGAGAAGAGTTTATGCGGAGGCCTGAGATTGTTGTAATTGCCGGTCCGAACGGCAGCGGCAAAAGTACCTATACCGAGTTTATTGTCGGTCCCAACCAATTTGCCGATGAATCGTTTGAGTATATCAATGCCGATAACATCCAGGCGGCTTTAGGCTGTGACGCAGTAGAAGCCGCTCAGACAGCAACCGCCATGCGTGAAAAAGCATTAAGTGAAAACAGAAACTTCGCTTTTGAAACAGTAATGTCTACCAGACGTAATCTTGATCTGCTCATTAAAGCAAAAGAAAACGGTTATTTCATTCGTTGTTTCTATTTTCTTACTGCTGATTCGTCCATTAATGTTCAAAGAGTTCTGTCAAGGGTTGAGGATGGCGGGCATTCAGTCCCGGAAGAAAAGATTAAAACGCGTTATGACAAAGCAAAACAGTTGATTCCTGAATTGGTATTGGTCTGTGATTCGATAAACATCTGGGATAATTCAACAGATAAACCGTTCAGAATATTCAGAAAGAAACCCGATGCAACAGACTATTTTGAAAACCCTGTCTGGAGTCAGACAGATGTTGAAAAACTCATAGGCTACAATATTAAAGGCAGCTGAATGGCTGCCTTTTTTATGCGCTTATGCACACGGCGTATCGTGACGCACTTAATTCATAATGCGCTGAAAGCTGATTGTCAATCGGAACCGGACAGGCAAAATCTTAAAACGTTGCCGGTCCGGTTCATTATTTCGCCTGCAATCATCCCGAAAACCGGCAATTTGTCAATTTTAACAAACATGCCGTATTTCAAAAAAGTTATTGACAAAACAGCAATAAAGCGGTAAATTATATGGTGTATACTTAGGATTATAATGTACAAAAATAATTATAATTTGATTTTTCGTATATATCTGCCGGCGGCACGTTTTTATCCCGGCGGATCCGTTTGGATTAAAGAGGTGATTTGAATTGAAAAAAGCTCTTGGTATTATAAGAACTGTCATTACCTGGGTTTTGCTGATTTTTTCGGTATCAATAATGCTCTTCACTTTCATTTCGGTTTCCGCTCTCGGCAAGAATAACCGCAGCATATTCGGATACAAAGCTTTTATCGTTCTTTCAGACTCGATGAAAGCTACTGATTTTGAAGCCGGGGATGTTGTTGTGGTTAAAGAGGTTGACCCCTCCACACTGAAGGCGGGCGACATCATCACCTTCACATCAAGAGACAGCGCGAGTTACGGCGAAACGATCACTCATAAAATACGCCGCCTGACAAAAACATCTGACGGCGATCCGGGTTTTGTCACCTACGGTACAACCACAAACACAGATGACGCGACGGTTGTCGACTATTATAATGTTGAAGGCAAATATCAGTTCAGACTCCCCAAAGTCGGCAGATTCTTTAATTTCCTCAAAACAGTACCCGGTTATATCTGCTGTATTCTGATTCCGTTTCTGCTCTTTATAATTGTTCAGGGTATCAACACCGTAAAAGCGTTTAAGAACTACAAAAAAGAGCAGGCGGATGCGATTCAGGCCGAAAAAGACGAGCTTGCAGCCGAAAAGAAAAAGACTGAAGAGATGATGGCTGAGCTTGAGGCCTTGAAAGCTCAGATCAAGGGCGGCGCAGAGCCGGAAAAAAATAAAGATAAAGACGAGGCAAAAAAAGACGACACTCCCGGTGAAAAAGATGCTTCGGGCGAAAGCGAAGATTCCGCGCAGGAAGATGATTCAGCTGACGGGAACGATGCTCCCGATGAGCCGGACACTCCGGATGAAAGCAATAATTCCGGTGAAGAAGATACATCTGAAGATAAAGCCGACCCGGGTGAAAACAACATTCAGGACGAAGAAAAACCCGGCGAAAAAGAAGAATAACTTTTTGACACGGTATCAAAACGCTCAGGCGTTATGTATATAATCAACTCGGAAAGGAGGAATAATTATATGAGCAAAAATTCATTCGGCAAATCCGTTATTTCCGGTATTCTTATTCTCACGGTATCCGTGGCAATGCTTATCGGAGTCACCTATGCAGTTTTCAATGACGATTCCTCAACAAGCGTGAACACTATCCAGGCAGGTACACTTGACATTGACCTCGTAGATGCCGACGGTCAGACTCTCGTAGGCGAGACCGTAAGCTTCGTAGGAGGATCCGATCTTCTGTGGGAGCCCGACGGTGAGTACACTCTTGAGACTGTCTACATTGAAAATAAAGGCGACCTCGATCTCAAGTATAAGATAGAAGTAACCGGTATTGACGGCTCAGGAGACCTCGGTCAGTGGATTGACTGGTCTGTCAAAGTTGACGGCAACAACGTTGACCTTGATGAATACGAGGCGACCCTCACGGCTGATGCAGGCAGAGTTCCCGTTGTTCTTGTAGGAAAAATGAATCACAACACTCCCAACGAAGTTATGGGTAAATCCGCAAGCGCAATAAGCATCACTGTTCACGCAAAGCAGACCACTGCTGAAGCTGAATATTCCGCATAATCCCGGTTTTATTTTTAATTATTTTATGCAAATACATTGAGAGGAGAAATCAATTATGTCCAAATCATCTTCCAAGAGCGCATTGACCGCAAGCGTCATTTCACTGGCACTTTGCGTTGTTATGCTCATCGGAACAACGTTCGCATGGTGGTCAACATCCACCTCATCAGCAGTCAACACTGTCAAGTCGGGCAATCTTACCATCGACCTTATTGACAGCAACAGCGACAGCGGCGCAACACTTGTCGGCAAGACTCTCGATTTCATCGATGCAGAGACCGGCGAAGTAATCGAAGACGCTCTCTGGGAGCCCGGCTGCAGCTACTCGGTTCAGGATGTATTCCTCAAGAACACCGGCTCCGTTGATATCAAATACAAAATCAACGTTATCGGCATTGCAGGCGACGAAGGCCTTGCAGAGGTTATTGACTGGACAGTAAACGGCGAGAGCGCCACCGAATTTGAAGGCACTCTTGCATCGGGCGAAACCTCCGATGCTATCGCTCTCGCGGGCTCAATGAAGGAGTCAGCAGGCAATCAGTACATGAATATGACTGCCGAAGGAATCGCCATTGCCGTTTATGCTACTCAGGTCAACGCAACCGAGTATGAAGAAGTAGTAGCTCTTATCAAGGAATATGAGGATGAGCTTCCCACCGTCAATCCCGAAAACGGAGACGCAACAACCCTTGATACCGCTTACACATTCACTCCCGTTGCAGGCGCTCCCGAAGACAAGTATGCTTCATGGAATGCCGACTATGTAGTAACCTTCAACCAGGATGTTGCTCCCAATGCTGTCTGCCTTGCAGGTCAGTATGACGCATGGAGTGAAGACTGGATTGCATTCTATAATTCAGAAGCAATTGCCGCAGGTGCGGAAATCAGACTTCTCAAGGATGCAAGAGATGTTGCTATTACCTATGACGAGTGCTGCAACACTGTAGGCGAATTCAACTGCGGCGCAGCATCCGATGTTGCAGGCCTTACAATGACTGTTGAGCTCCGTCTCTTCGAAAGAGATGCAAGCGGCGCTGAAACAGGCAACTATGTAACCGCAGGCACATACACCTACGCATTCTGATTCACTTTGACTGCATATCCGTTCACCCCTTAACCGGGGTGAACGGTGATCAAAGGCAATAGAGCTTTTATTGCCTTTGATCACCGTCATGAAAGGAGGCGTTCCGATGCGCAAATCCGGAAGGAAACTGATTTTTTGCGTTATTTCCTTTGTGCTTATCTCATCCGTGCTTGCAATTTCCACCTTTGAACGCAGGCAGTCGGGTTTCACCGTTTTCGGCCGTAATTTTTTCGCACCCAATGAAAACACTACATTTGATATAGACCTTTTCTGGAGTTCGGATCCGGATAATGAAGAATGGAAAAATGTCAAAACAGCGGGAAATGAAATTCCGTTCGGCAGTGATGTGCTTTGGGAGCCGGACCATTCTGAGGTGCGCTATTTCAAAATTCAGAACACAGG
>CADBOL010000045.1 GCA_902796295.1 Oscillospiraceae bacterium | reverse complement strand
CCCGGTCAGAAGCTCGATATGCTTATTTCGTTTGACCATATGAACTGCGACTGCTTCATGGTTGACTGGATCAAGAAACCCTTCAGCCTCAGAAAGCTCAAAAATGTTTATGACAGATGGCAGCATGAAATGTACGGCAAGGGCTGGAACAGCCTTTATATTGAAAACCATGACCATGCGAGAATCATCGACAGATACGGCGATGTGAAATTCAGAGTGGAGAGCGGCAAGATGCTTGCCACCATGTATACTCTGCAGTGCGGCACTCCGTTTATTTATCAGGGTCAGGAAATCGGTATGACCAATATTGAAATCAATCATCTTTATGATTATAAGGATGTTATGACTTTCAATAACTACCGCCTTTTCCACAAGCTTCTCGGCTATACCGAGAAACGTTTCTGCAAACTTGCATCACAGGTCAGCCGCGAAAACGCGAGAACTCCCGTTCAGTGGGATTCAAGCAAAAACGCGGGCTTTACCACGGCGGATAAAGCCTGGTTCAATATCAACCCCAACTATAAGGATATAAATGTTGAGCAGGCGGAGAAAGATCCGAAATCCATACTCAATCATTACCGCAAGCTTCTTAAATTCCGCAAGGAAAACGAAGTGGTAATATACGGAGATTTCAAGCAGTATTACAAGAGCAGCGACAAGCTCTTTGTATATGAGAGAAACTATCAGGGCGAAAAGCTCCTTGTCATCTGCTCATTCAGCGCAGATCCGGTTAAATTCAAGGCTCCCGAGGGAATCGACCTCTCGGCAGGCGAGCTTGTCATAAACACATATGACGTGCTTGACCCGGGATTGAATGAATTCAGCACAAAGCCCTATGAGGCAAGAGTATATCTTTTCAAATAATCTAAGGAGAGTGTAATTATGGAAGCAATCAAAAAATATGTTGCAGAGTTTATCGGCACATTTGTGCTTGTATTTGTGGCTTGCGGCACCGCCGCCGCAATCGGATGCGACGAGCCGGCGAATTATCTCGCGGTTGCAATCGTATTCGGTCTTGTTATTGTTGCGATGGCTTACTCAATCGGCAATGTTTCGGGCTGCCATATCAACCCCGCCGTTTCAATCGCCATGCTTATCAGCGGCAAAATGACTGTCGCAGATTTCATCGGCTATGTTGTCGCTCAGTTCCTCGGCGGTATCGCCGGCGCGGCTCTTATGATTCCGTTCCTCGGCAGCGACTGCGGTTTCGGAGCAAACGCCCTGTTTGAAGAAAGCATCGGCAAGTCAATCGGTATCGAGATTATTCTCACCTGCATCTTTGTTTTTGCCATTCTCGGCGTTACCTCAAAGGTTGAGAATTCAAATGTCGCAGGTCTTGTTATAGGCCTTTCGCTGACACTCGTTCATATCCTCGGCATTCATTTCACCGGCACATCCGTAAATCCCGCCCGTTCATTCGGCCCCGCTCTCTTCAACGGCAGTCTTTCAACGGTATGGGTGTTCATTGTTGCTCCCCTCATCGGCGGTGCGATAGCGGCGCTTCTTTACAAGTTCCTCGACGGGAAAAAAGATTAACATAATTTATTTCAGAATCCGCTGATTTTTCAGCGGATTTTATTTGACTTATTACATATAAATTGGTATTATATATTAAATAAATAATCGGGGAGTTTTTATCCCCTGCGAAGACAAAGGAGTCGGAGAAATGGATGTAAGGCAGATACTGAGATACATTTTTCTCGCTCTTCTTTTTATATTTACTGTTATTCATCTTATTGATTCGTGGCGGGACGATAAAAAAAGAAGAAAATATACAAAGCCGTTTCTGCTCATATTCATAATTGCCTACTATATAGTATCAGCCGACAGTCTGTCGGTGCTGCTGATTCTCGCTCTTGCCACAAGCTGGCTGGGGGATGTGTTGCTGATACCCGAGGGCAACGCCTGGTTTACGGCGGGCGGAATCAGCTTTATGTTTACCCATTTTCTTTTTATCGCGCTTTATGCAACGAACCTTGATTTCAGGTCTTTGCCGTGGCTGTGGGCAATCCCCGCGGCTGTTGTCTACTACGGGATAGCCGCCGTTATCATATATAAGCTCAAACCGACCACTCCAAAAATGATGCTCATACCGATGTATCTGTATCTTCTGAGCAATTCGACAATGAATGTGTTTTCACTCATGCAGCTGGTAACGCTCAGAAGCCCGGGAGCTCTGATTGCTTACATAGGCGCGTTGCTCTTCTTTGTGTCTGACTGCACGCTTTTCCTTGTGAGATACTACAGAAATCCGGAGATTGTTTTCAAAAAACATTTTACCGTGATGCTGACTTATGTCGTCGGAGAATTTCTGATAACTCAGGGAGTATTGATGCTCGGTTAAAGAGGTGGCATTATGTTTGATTTAAAAGATATCCCCCTTTCAAAATATACAAGAAAAGAAGATATAGTAAACTGCGTGACTCATGCTCTGGGCGTGCCGTTCTGCGTGGTTGCAGCGGTTATGCTCTTCGGCCTTATCTCGGGCAGGACAAGCGGCAGAATCATTTTTTCCACTGCGCTGTACCTGGTTTCTATGCTGATTGTTTTCGCCGGCTCGGCCGTCTATCACGGCCTTAAGCCCTCGCGCGCAAAGCAGATAGCCCGTGTCATCGATCACTGCAATATTTTCTTTATGATTGCGGGTATGGTTACCTCGTTTACAATACCGGCAATGACTCCCGAAAACAGGACAAAATCCATTATTGTCGTTGTTGCAGTCTGGGCACTGTCTCTTATCGGCATATTCCTTACATTTATGGATTTCAAGAAGTTTGCTCTTCCCCAGGTCTTCATGTATATCATTATGGGCTGGCTTGCGATGATGGGGCTTATCTCGGTGGCCAGAAACGGTGAAGCAGGCAAAGAATACGCAATGTTTGTGCTTGCGGGCGGTCTTTGTATCACTTTCGGTTCCGTACTCTATTTTGTAGGGAAAAAGCGTATGTATTTTCACGCTGTTTTCCACACTTTTGTGCTGATAGGAATCATCGTCATATTCTGCGGTGTCTACAGGTATTACACAGCAATGCTGAGTATGTAAAAATATACATAATTATCGTTAGATAATGCATATTTATTAATAAAACGCATAAAATTCATAAAATTAATGCATAAATATTGACTGAATACACTGTTATATGTATAATTATACTTCGAAGGGGAATATCCGCCGGAGCGGCGAATCGGATTCTCCGCAGGAGGAAATATGATATCACTTAAAAACAGAGATTTTCTTAAACTGCTCGACTTTACGCCCGGAGAGATAGAGTATCTTCTCGACCTCGCGGCGGACCTGAAAGAAAAGAAGAAAAACGGTATACCGCACCGCCTTTGCGAAGGCAAAAATGTGGCGCTGATTTTTGAAAAGACCAGCACGCGCACAAGATGCTCATTTGAGATTGCGGCTTCCGATCTCGGCATGCACCCGGTCTATCTTGACCCCAAGAGCTCTCAGATAGGCAAAAAAGAGAGCATGGCAGATACCGCAAGAGTGCTCAGCCGTATGTTTGACGGAATCGAATACAGAGGCTTCGGTCAGGAAAAAGTCGAAAAGCTGGCGGAGTATGCGGATGTTCCCGTTTGGAACGGTCTGACCAATGAGTTTCACCCCACTCAGATTCTTGCGGATTTTCTCACGATAAGAGAGCATTTCGGCTCTCTCAAGGGCAGGAAGCTCGTTTATATGGGAGATGCCAGATATAATATGGGCAATTCCCTTATGGTGGGATGCGCAAAGATGGGCATGAATTTTGTGGCCTGCGCTCCCGAAGAGTATTTCCCCGGCGCAGAGCTCACAGCGCAGTGCAGAGAGATAGCCGGGCAGACCGGCGCCTCAATCGGATTCTGCACAGATCCCGCCGAAGCCGTTAAGAACGCCGATGTCATATATACCGATGTCTGGGTCTCAATGGGAGAGCCGGATGAGGTCTGGAAAGAGAGAATAGAAGCCCTGCTTCCTTATCAGGTTAACAGCAAACTGATGGAAGCGGCAGGAGGCAAAGCAAAGTTTATGCACTGCCTGCCTGCGTATCACGATCTTGAGACCGAGATCGGCAGGGAAGTGTTTGAAAAATTCGGCCTTGACGGGCTTGAGGTTACAAACGAGGTTTTCGAAGGCCCTCAGTCAATCGTATTTGACGAGGCGGAAAACCGTATGCACACAATTAAAGCGGTTATGGCGGCAACGCTGTGACGTGAGAATAAGGAGAAAATATGAGTAAAGCGTATTTGGTATTAAGCAACGGCGATGTCTATGAGGGTACCGCTATCGGAGCCGCGCATGACAGTGTCGGCGAGCTCGTTTTCACTACAGGTATGGTAGGCTATCTCGAGACACTCACCGACCCGAGCTATTTCGGGCAGATTGTTGTCCAGACTTTCCCCCTTATAGGCAATTACGGAGTGATCGAAGAAGATTTTGAAGGAAAGACGGCTGTCAGCGGATATGTTGTCGGTGAGCTTTGCGAACACCCGTCAAATTTCAGATGTCAGTATGAGCTTAACAAGTTCCTTGTTGACAATAATATCTGCGGTATCAGCGGTGTCGATACACGTCAGATTACAAGAACAATCCGCGAGCAGGGCGTAATGAACGCCGTTATCTGCAGTGAGGTTCCGTCCGATTTATCGGAAGTAAAGAGCTTTGCAATCAAGGATGACGTTGCTCACGTCACTCAGAAAAATAAGGTCGAGT
>CADBOL010000044.1 GCA_902796295.1 Oscillospiraceae bacterium | reverse complement strand
GTTTGTGAGTATGCTGTATAAATCGAGCGCGGAGTTTTCATTCATATAATCGCAAAGCGCGATAATATCATCGGAAAGCGTGACATCAAAGGCTTTCGGAACCCCGTAAAGGAAATTGCCCGAAAGAAAATAAAAGGCGTATCTGAGAGATTTGAATAAGCCGAAGGCGATATCTACGGGTATGGTCGCCGGCAGCTCAAACTTATCATAAAAGACGCTGTCTTTCATAGAGCTTAATCCCGATAAACCACCTTTTGAATTAAGAGTCACAGCTGTTGATACCCTTGAGCCAAATGACGGGTTAATATCCTGCGGGGAATTCTCCTGCGCGGAGCAGGGAATGATCAGCCCGGCAAGGACTGTCAGAATGAGCAAAAGAGAAACTGCCGCATTTATTTTTCTCATTTTGTTTTTTCCTTCCGTTATAGTTTTTCGGAGAGTAAACCATATTATACTATCTCATCCGTAAAAATACAATATGCAAATTCAGAAAATGAGCGTGGCACCGGCACAGGGCCGTTTTTCACATATATTTTGACTTTTTGCTCTGTGCGTGTTATAATCAAATGTCATTAATTCTTATTGTTTTTTAAGGTACGCAAAATGAAAAAGATACTCTGTGTATTAATAGTTTTCGCTGCTGTTTTATCCGCGGCCGCAGTGCCCTGCGGAGCGATCAACTGCAACGGCTATATTGACACGCTCTATTCCGAATGCTATATACTTCTCTGCACCGATAATGACGAAGTGCTGTTTTCAAAGGATATCAACAAGCAGACGAAGCCGGCGAGCCTTACAAAGATTGTGACCGCAAGCATCATACTCAATGAGGTTCATGATTTAAAGCAGACTTATACCATACCTACGGAGGTGCTTGATGAGCTTCTCGGTACCGACAGTTCAACGGGCGGCCTGCGTGTGGGAGAGTCTTACACGATTTATGATCTTCTCTGCTGTCTGCTGATTCCGTCTGCCAATGACGCGGCAACGGCGCTTGCGACATTCCTCACGGGCAGCGACAGGCAGGCGT
Organism: Oscillospiraceae bacterium; assembly: GCA_902796295.1. GTDB lineage: Bacteria > Bacillota > Clostridia > Oscillospirales > Acutalibacteraceae > CAG-177. The sequence continues at coordinate 3,076 of CADBOL010000044.1, read as the reverse complement.
TTGTGGATAAAATGAACGCACTTGCCGAGGAGCTTGAGTGCGAAAACACGCATTTTGTGAATGTTCACGGTCTTGATGATGACGATCAGTACACGACCGTTGCGGATATGGCGAAATTTCTTCGCTACGCCATGAAATTCAATGATTTCAAAGAGATCACATCCATGACGCAATATAAACTCCCCGCCACGGAAACACGCAAGGAGCGACTCATCAGAACCACGAATTACACAATTGTAGGTTCTTACAAAGATTATTACAATAAATACATTGACGGCGGCAAAACGGGCTACACCAAGGGCGCGGGGCAGTGTCTCGCCGTCCACGCCTCAAATAACGGCTACAACTACATCGCCGTAGCGATGAACGGGCCGAAATTCGACATTGACGAAGACGGTTATGAAGAGAACGGAGCTTTTGTTGACTGCAAGTCGATGCTTGACTGGGCTTTCAGAAAGCTGAGACTTATTTCTATAGCGGATGCCTCAAAGATTGTCGGCGAGGTCCCGGTGAAATTCGGAAAGGGTGCCGATTATGTCACGCTTTCCCCTTCGGGAAAAGGATTCAGTCTTATGCCCGCGGGCGTTGACGCCGGCTCTCTTCTGATAAAAATTGATGAGAGAACGGTGCCCGATTATATAACGGCACCTGTCAAAAAGGGAGATGTGGTCTGCAAAGGCAAGGTCTTTTATGCGGATGAGGCAATAGCCGATGTTGACCTTGTTGCTTCAACGGATATCCGCCGCAGTATGATCTCATACGCCGGCACTATGATAGTCAATATCTTTTCGTCCTCGGCTTTCAAGCTTGCAATCATACTGATTATCGCCGCGCTTATTACTCTCACGGTTATGAAGCGGCGCGGTCTGCTGCAGAGGAAGAAAGATGTCTATAATATAGTGGATTATAATGACTATTTTGACGACGGTAAAAAGAGGAAGAAGTAGGTTTAAAAAAAGAGGTTCTGCACTTAAACAAAAACCAGTAGGGCGCGGATATATCCGCGCCGTAAGTCAGCAGTCAGCAGTCAGCAGTTAATGGTCGCTGAGCTCCGAATTATAATATTAAAAAGGCTTGCGGGATTCATCTGAATCCTGCAAGCCGATTTCTTTTATAAATCTTTCTGTTAAAAAGAATTTTGGATATTTAAGTATTTGCATTGCAAAAAATATATAGCCGGCAGGCATATATGCCTGCCCTACACTTGCAAGCTTACGCTTGCCCGGAACGCCGAGACGTCGTTCCTTACATCCTGTTGCCATTGCCAACATATACAATCCGGAGCGTGATTTGCACGCGACCCGAAACTGCTAACTGCTCCCTGCTAACTGCTAATTAAGAAGAGTCCGCATTCGCGGACTCTTCGTTGCTCTGTTTGTCTTTTGTTTAATCTCAGTTCCCGGGGCGCAGCAGTTAAGATGAAAACGGCTTATTTTTGAGTGAAGACAGTACTAAGGTACGGCGAGTGAAAAAAGAAGCCGAAAACAGACAATGCAATCAAAAAACCTTATTTATTCATTTTCAAACAAATAAAAGGAAAAGGTGCGCAGGAAGTATTAACAACCTGCGCACTTTTACATATAATCTGTCTGTTTGTTTTTCGCTTAAATGCTGCGCGCTTATGCCAGGGGTGTGCCGCCTGTCAGCGCCGAAAGCATCATTCCTATCACATAGAGTATTCCCGACGCCCACCAGCTGCCGGGGAAGAGCATGGTAATGAGCTGGGCAATGCCGACTCCGCTTTCACCTAGTTTCAGAAAAGCATCAAGGAAAGCATCTGCATCCATTATAATTTCCTCCTTTTGGATTTTTACGGGCACATTATACCCCATTTACCGGTTAATGTCAAATTAAGAATATTGACCGGCGCGGTTTTTTAAGATGTCAGCCGATGTTAACCGTACCGCGCAGCGTGCGCCCCGCTTTGGCATAGGGGCTGCAGGGAGTGATTGAGACGGTATATTCGCCGTCTTCAATCATGCCGATATCAACGCTCATTTCTTTGAGATCCGCTCTTACGTAGTTTGAAATGACCGTGCCGGCGAAAGCTTCCGCCGTGCCGGCGGTGACCGTAATTTTATAATCCTCTGCTCCCCAGTATCCTTCGGCATTCGGGAATCTGAGCAGAGTGCTGCCGTTTTCGGCCTTCTGAGCCGTTATCTCTGCGCCTTCGGGGAATTCGGGCGCGGTGTCAAGAGATTTGAGATTGGACCAGTTATAAAGGTGAGAGGATTTCTTTGTAATGTCCGTGAAATAATAATCGTTCTTTTCAAAGAAACGGTGGCTGACTATGTCGTAGAGCTTCAGGCGTACATTGCCCTTTGCGTCCGCCTCGCAGATCCAGAATGCGCCCGATTCGCCGGGAGCGTCCTCGTCACCCGCGATATAGTTGAGATTGCCCATGAGCGCCGAGAGAGAGCCGGTGCCCACGGCCGTGAATGCACCCTGCCAGATGCAGCGTGGGTCGCTTGACGCATAGTGCGAGTGACCGGAAAAATCAAACACCTGAGGGTATTTTTCATATACCGTTCTTACCGTCAAATCGCCCCAGTTCACACTGCCGTAAACCGTGCCGAAGGGGTGAGGATGCTGGAAAACGAAGACCGGCTTTTCCGGGTCGGCTTTTACCGCTTCGTCGAGATTTTCGGTGAGCCACTCCTTCTTGCTGTCAAAGGTTTTTCCGTCTTCGGAATAGGAGCAGGCAACGAAATGATAGCCGTTTATTACAAGATGCCGGTCAACATCTTTGTTTATGAGATCTTTGTAATGGGTATATGCGACGGAAGCATCTTCATCACGGTATTTTATGAATTCGTGATTGCCGAGCACGCAAATCAGCTCGGTACCCTCTTTGAGATTATCTTCCATTATGCCGTTGAAAAGCTTATACTCCTCATCGGAGCCGCTTGTAGCGAAATCGCCGACAACAGCAAGAGCATCGAGATTCTTGTATTTTTCACCTTCCGCGTATGCGTAGCTGTCTTTGAGCAGCTCCGCGAGTCTGAGCGCGGCGGGCTGTTCCGGGTCGCCGTTGAGATGAACGTCGCTTGTCACGGCAAATCTCACGACGGGCGTG
>CADBOL010000043.1 GCA_902796295.1 Oscillospiraceae bacterium | reverse complement strand
GTATTCATTGATGGCGGCAAGGAAACTCTCAACAAACGGAACAATCTGCTGACTCATCTGGCCTTCCATCAGTTTGTCATACTCGGCGCAGTCATAGCCGCCGCGCATATTCATAAGAGCGAGGTCGGTGATTGCATCGTTTTTGTCGGTAGTTGTCTTGTAACCGAGATAAACCTTTTTATTGCCTTTGGCGCCGATTTCCTTTGAGCCGGAGCCCTGGTTCAGGTCAATCGGATTGCCCTTTTCATCACTGAGGATTTTGAAGCCCTCAGACGCGGCTTTGTCGCAGTTGCCTTCATAAACTTTAACAACGCTGATGTATTCGGGAAGCGAATCCGCGAATACCTGCGCGGGAAGAGTGCCCGCAATTGTTAAGGCAAGCACAAGTGAAATAAGGATTGCTGACAGATGTTTCATTTGAAATAATCTCCTTGTCATATAATAAATATCGGATAAAAGATTTTGAATATTCGTGATATCAACGCAGGCCGGTTAAGACCTTTTGTGTTTTTAATTACAGCGGTGAGTCTACGAAATGCAGACTGCCGGTTTCGCTTTATGCGAATTCCAGATCTCCTACATCATAGGTACTCTCAACAAAACCGCCGGTGATTTCGCCCGATGGCTTCACGCTGCCGTCGCTGCGCTGCGCAAACATTGAAATACGTACATCCTTGGCGTGATGAGGTGAATAGCTTATCGCGCCTTCATTAAGATCTGCGGGAGTATCATCGGTAATCTGCATCACATATTCCCAGCGCGCATAATCCTGTGAATCCGAGGAAGAGGCGAGGGTTTCATTATAAGGTACCCTGTCGCTCTCGGCGAATGAAAGCTTTGTGAGATATCCGCTGAACACATCCTGCGGCAGGCTTGTTTTTGCGTTGTGAGTTTTATTGTATTCCGCAGAATAATATGGTGAAGCGAAATACATATATATCGCCTTGCCGTACATGCCGTTAAAGTCGTAACTGCCGACAGGCTGATAATACACATTGTTTTTGATTATGCCGTCGCTGTGATACGGCTCGCCGCAGGTGATGACAATATCGTAGATTTTCTCCGACTCCTGAAGCTCGCGGATTGCCTTTTTGGCATTCGGGTCAACCGCGCTCATACGGTAGCCGAGCAGGATGGTATCACCGCGGATGCCTTTATTAAGGTCAATGTCAAGGCATTCAACGCAGCCCTGGCTGAGCAGGTCGCACATCGCCTCGCGCTTTGTTGAGCCGGTACCTACATATAGTTTATTGAAGAAATCGCGGCCTCCCGTGTATTTTGTGTGGATAAAGCAGTTCTGATCGGGATTGCCGTAAGGTACATCGTGCTCCTTGTCGGCGCAGAGATTGGTAGCGTACCCGGGTATAAGAGGAGTGGTGTCTATCTTGATATCCTCAATCGGGCGGCCTACGGAATCGCCTGTATTCTTAGAGTAATAAAGAAAATAGTTTTTGCCGTCCATAACAATCGGCATCGTGCTGCCCGCGCAGGTATATTTAACGCCGTCGCAGGTTATTTCGTTAGGGGCAATCATCTCTTTCATCTGATAGAGCAGAACACCCGTAATCGCTTTGTTCGGGTCGTCCGTTCTTGTGATTCCGACATACGCAGCCGGCTTGTTTCCGGGGGCTTCGGTCTTGCCCACGCCGTCAGACTGCCTGTTATACCACGCGTCGTTCTGATTTGAAACGGCTATGTTATAGACGACCATCTCATCGGAACAGCCGGAAGCCGCGGCAAACATCGCCGTACCCTCAACAATCGAATCCGCCGTATCGGTATCCTGATCGGGATTATCCTTTTTGAACTGTGACCTTGAATATGCGCCGACAGTCAGAGCGGAAATATATTTCGGCTTATCGGTCAATTGACCTCTTATGTAAATATAGCAGGACTGTCTTTCATTAATGACCTTGTTTTTACCGTTTAATGCTCTCGGATAGGAAAGGTCAAACGGCTCAGGCGAGTATGGATTCTTGATATCCGTAACGGGTCTGAATTCGCCTGTTGCGGTCATAAGGCTGTCATGAAATCTGCCGTTCGGGTCGGGTGCCAGAGAATAAGCCGCGCCCTGGTCTTTACCGTTAAAGTGGCTGATAACATGCTCTGTATCATAGTGATAAACGCCGTCTTCATAAGTGTAAGTTAGCTTGTCAACGGAAAAAATGACATCGCTGAGCTTCAGCGGTTCTCTGCCCTTCACCGGGCCGCTGAGATATAGAGCGGTCGGCAGGAAATGTGATTTCTTATACCCGAAAGGAATGCCGTCCGGCAGTTCATCCGTACGGGTGCCGTTGATATCATCTTCAAAATTCCAGTTGGAATCCTGCGAGTCAAAAACGCACACATTGCTGTTTCTGAATACGTTGCCGGGATAAATGAAGCGATAGGCGTTATCATCGCCGTCGGCAAATCCCTCCTGGAAATTCACCGCGGCAACAAAACTCTGACGGATACCGTCAAGAGGCTTGGTCATGGAATACGGCAGATTGATGCTGTAAGAATCGCCCTGATACGCCGCAATGTTTGTAAGCGCGCGCTTGGGATAATAAGTCCAGGTGTACATAAGTCTGAGGTTCATATCCCTGTACATTTTACCCCACTTTTTGTCGCCGACGGAAAAGCATAAATTCGGCTGTCTGTTATATGGGGCGGTTTTTCTGCTTTCGAGCACTCTGTCCCAGAGATCGGAGGAATAGAATTCAACATCGTCAAATGTGGTGTCAACATAATCGTAGCCGCCCACGAAGAATACACCGGAAAGGTATCTTTCGCCGCTGTTTTTCGCGTTTTGCGGTTTGTAATAGAGGTAAGAGCAGGGCAGCTTGTTAAGCCCGTTATCCTTGCTCGTTTTGATACAGCTTACGCCGTCGCCGTCCGGGAAAAGATCATAAAATGAATCAAAGTTATAGGGCTGGTCGTTGCCGAAATACGATACGGGAATCCACTCGGAATCCTTTGAGCCGTATTTTTCAAGATTATCGGCGGTTACAAGATTATCCGCGGGAATCGGATCGCCCGCCCTGCTGTCTCTCGTGAAGTATAAAGCATCGCAGAGAGGAACTCCCTGTTTGTTACCGGGGCCCGTATCAAAGCCCAGTACATGAGAGAAAGTATAATCCACATCACCGTAGCGGATGGTGTTTGACTGCGTATTCTGGCCCACATACGGAGCGATACGGATGTCGGTTATCGCGCCCTTCGGATCATTTGTCAGCGAATAGCCGATGTAGGTGGCGAAATCCTGATTCTCTGAGAGGTCTTTGTCAAACACATAGGTTTTTGTTTCTCTCTTTATAAGTTCGTTTCTTGCCGATTCGCCGTCGGATGCGACCGCTACCACAAGATCGGCAATATAGGTGCCGCTTTTTGACTCATCGGCATTGCCTTCATCCCCGCCGGTATTTTCAGCAGGATTATCCGGAGTTGCCGCCTGCTGTCCGTCGGAAGGAACAAAGCTTTTAATTGACTCTTCGGTGTGATAATGCAGATATGCGCCTTTAACATTGTTTTTAGCGCAGTAAGCATTGAAATCGCCTGCGGTGCGCTCACCGAAATATTTTACGCTGTCATAGCCTTTCTGAACACCGGCGTCGCCGTTTACCTGAAGGAATATGCCGCCTTTTTCATCGGCGACTATCGGGCTGCCTACACGCGGATCCTTGGTAATGCCCATTACGACCCACTTCCACTGCTGTGAACCGTTGACATCTTTTACACTGCTGTTGGCATCCCTTACGCATTCATAAAGAACGTTGATTGTTCCGTCTTTTGTTTCACGGGTATCAACAATATAATCGGGCTTGTCGGTCTGGAATTCCTTCTTCACCAGTTTCTTGAATTCCTGAATAAGGAAATTGACAATCAGCATACCGAGAAGCACTGCGGTAAGAGCGGCGGTAACCATTGAGAAATATGGGCCTATAACGGTGCTCACCCAGGAAATGACGGAGAATACGCCCATAAGCACTGAGCTGATAACCGCCATTGCAACACAGGTGCCGGCCATAAGGCCTGTGACAAATCCACCGACTGCGGCAACAATCGCCACCACACCCACTGCGGCATAAATCGCGCCGAGCAGGAAACTCATCTGAGTGAATCCGGGATAATATACTTCATAAATATCATCCCACCAGAAGGTCGTGCGGTCAATGGGGTTGGAAGCCGCCGACTGTCTTGCGGATTCCGCCGTAACCGCAAAACGGGAGTGCTTTAAAAAGATATCGTCCCTGTTGTCAAAAATATAGAAGGTTTCGGTGTCATCAATCTTCCCGAGCTCTTTCCTGACGCTTTTAATCATATCGTCAATTTCGTCATTATGGACGTTTTCGGCAAGATTGAAAACAGCTGAAATAAGACCGCCCGTATTCACGATACATGCCTGGTTTTCACCCATGGCGTCAATAATGGGGTAAATCTGCTTTATGTCTATATTATCCGAAGTCTGATGACCGAGTGAAAGGAACCAGTCACCGAGTTTCGTGTTTTCATCAAAATTATATTCATTCAGCTTTTCATAGCAGACGATATAGGTTACATCCATATCGTTTTCATCGGCGTTTTCCATTGCCTTGGGGGCATCGCCGATATCGCCTTCGGTATCGAGATTCAGGTTTTCGTAATTTTCTCCTGCTCTCGCTCTTGCGTTCTCATAGAATGTAGTGAAATCCTGTATCTGATGGAAAAGCTCTCTCGCAATATCCTGATATTTTCTGTCAAGCTCGGCCTCCTCATCGGCAGTAAGACCTGCCTCATATTTCTGCCAGAGAGCGCTTATCGGGACAAGGCTTGCCCAGTCGGTGGTAACCTGCTGACCGCTCTCTTCCTCATATTCATTGAGATAAGGCGTTAGGCCGATATTGAGAAAACCGATAACGGCGTTGAGTGCCTGCACATTGGAACTGACCAGCATCTTTGAGAAAAATGCCTGATCCGCTTTGCCGGCGATAACATAATCGCCGAGCAGCTCGGTGCCGTTACTCTCGATACGGAAAAGATTCAGCGCCTTATAAGCGTCCAGCGCTCTCGGGCTGCCTGCCGCGTAGTTTTCGGCAAATGCTTTTGCCGCGTCGGCCATGGTCTGCGCTTTATCGGCATTCTGAGAGGCGATGTATTTATTCATATCGTTATAGTCATACTCGGTATAGCCGCTGTCCATCGCCATGAGCTTGATATCGCGTATGGCCATATCTTTATTTGTAGTTGTTTTATAGGCAAGGTACACATCCCTGCCGGTAGAGGTGCCGGGGTTTAATTCCACCTTATCGGCGATGATATAATCTTTGCCGACTTCCTCCTGAGCATCATCCATTGTTTCATTCTCTCTGTTGATAACAGCAAGACGGATGTCCTCAACATAGAGTACCGGCTCGGTTGCTTTGGCAATCAGCTGAAGTGATGCGACAGCGCCGATGCTGACAGCAAGCAGAATGCAGAGTACGGAAGCAAATAATCTGAATCTGATATTACTCTTCGTCATCATTGTCAATTACAGCTCCTTTCCTCTTTTTGAATATAATCAATGCTGCGCCGGCAAGCAAAACGGCGGAGCCGGTCATAATAAGTATTGCGGTTTTTGAACCGCCGCCGAAGAGCGAAGCGGTAGTAACCATCTCCGCTTCTTTTTCTCCTGTCTTTTTGAAACTGAGGCTTCCTTTTTCTGCGTGAAAGTATTTTGACTGATATTCGCTTATATCTTTCACACCCGCGAAGCCCGTGCCGCTGCCCGAGGTGCTTATCCATATTTCGGAGCCCTTGTAAAGCCCGGAGCCGTAAACATAAGCCTTTTTGTCGTCTTTTTCAAGGACCAGGTTCTGATTGTTGCTTTTGCCTTTGTTATCCTTGATGATAAGTTTGCCGCCGACTGTGATGTCATATTTATCCTCAACATAAACGGCGCCTTTTTCTTTCGTGGTATTGTTTGTAATCGTGCCGCCGCTGATAACGACACCGTTGTCATTTACTTCAATCGCGGAGCCGTTGTGTTTGCTCTCATTCTCGCGGAATGTGCAGTTGATAAAAGCGGTCGGATTTCTGTTTTTGCTCTCATCGTCGTCATTAATATAAGCAGCGCCGCCCCTGTCATCCGACTTGTTTTTTGTGAAGATGCAGTTTTCTGCTGTAAACTCAAATTCCTTATCACTGCTCAGGTCATCAATGAAAAGCGCACCGCCGCCGTCCTTGGCGCTGTTGCCCTCAAAAGTAACATCCTTGAGATGAACATAACCGGGTTTTTTACACAGATAAAGGCCGCCGCCCTTATCCTCACTTTCGCAGTTTCTGATTGTTACGTTGTCGAGTATAACGTTAGTTGCGTTTCTGACATAAATACCGCCGCCGTGACAGTCATCTTTGCTGTCTTTTGTTTTGCAGGAGTCAATTGTGCAATTTTTCAAATTGATATAAGTTTTTTCACCTTTTGCATAAATACCGCCGCCATGCTCATCGGTGATGCAGTTATACAGCGTGCCGCCGTGCATAATCAGCTGACCGGTTTTTTCTATGATTATTCCGCCGCCGCAGTCTTTGCCGTTGCCGTCTGCGATAACGCCGCCTTTACAGCCGGAATAACCTTCCGAAGTCGGATTTGAATCATATATTTCCAGCACGGAAAGCTCGCCTACTCTGAAAACGCCGCCGTCGTTTCGCTTTTTGCCGTCCTGTTTGATACAATATCCGTTAAGGTCAACAACAACATTTTTCTTTGTTCCGGTATATAAGCACTCAGAGGTATCAAAATCCGAGCCGAGTGTGATTTCAACAACGGATTTCTCGTCTGAGATTCCATGAGTGTATTCGTTATCGCCTGCGTATTCAAGGGCTTTGCTCCAGGCATCGGATGGGTTTTCGTATTCTTCTCTCTTCACAAGTTTTTTGTTTTCATAAACTTCCAGAAGAGTGTTTTCCATTTCACCCGCAAACAGCACTTCGCCGTTTTCTGCCGCTGTAAGCCTGATTACCGTGCTGCTGTCGGCAGAGGTGAAGAAAGAAGACGGCTTTTTTGAGTTATATAACGAATAATCCTCTGTGATGATATTATTTCCGCCGGGCGTCTTTATGCGGATTTTCTTTGTAAAGGTAAGTTCACCAGCGATACGGATAACCTTTCCGCGGGAATTGTAAATATCATGGCTGCCGTTATCGCCTAAAGCGGGAGCGTCACAAAGGCTCATTTCGGAATCATTATAAATACCGTTTCCGAGGTTTTCTGCTTTATTGCCGGAAACAGTTACATTGGTGATTTTTTCGACTGAGCCTATACCGACTTTTTTTACAGTCAGTTTTTTTTCAATTATAAGACTGCTGCCGTCGGCATTATAAACTCCTCCGCCGTTGACGGCTTCGTTTTCTGAGATAAACCCGCCGTGAAGAGTAAGCGCTGCTTCGGGGCCGTTGTAAATGCCTCCGCCGCATCCGGTGTCGCCGAGAGCTTTGTTTTTCTCAATCGTGCCGCCGTCAAAATAAAGCGTGCCTTGATTGCAGATACCGCCGCCGTCGAACGAAGCGCCGCCGGTGATCTTTCCGGAGTTGTATCCGGTGGAGTCGGAAACCGTCAGCGTTGCGCCGGGATTGACACGGATAACTCCGCCGTGATCGGCGCATTCCGTCAGACCTCTGTTCAGCGTTTTGCCGTTGAGGTCAAGCGAAACGGTAATACCCGCGGGAATATTAAGCTCGGCCGACAAATCAATATCCTTTGTCAGCTTGATATCCCCGCCCTTGTTTACGGCCTTTATGAGAGCATCCTCTGTTCCAGCATTTGAAGCGGCTGAAACCGGCATAACGCTGAAAGGCAGAGCGCCGAAGACAACCGTCAGAGCAAGCAGAAGAGGAAACAGTTTTTTAAGCTTTTCCCTCATCAAATGCACCTCTTTTCCCAGTAATCGCATTTTACGTTGCCATTATATAGTATAAAGGGTGACAAAAAGGTGACAAATCCGCAGGTTTTTCACAAAAAATAAAACAATATCCTAAAAGAGAAAATCCGGCATTGTTTCAGCTGTTTTTTCGCTGAAGCAATGCCGGTGAATCATTGTTTAATTAAAAATATATTTTATTACCGATTATATCAGTTACCGAACATCAGAAGCAGGAAACCGGCCGCGACCGCGGAGCCGATAACCCCGGCGACATTCGGACCCATAGCGTGCATAAGCAGGAAATTTGTCGGGTTATACTTTCTGCCCTCAGTCTGCGAAACACGCGCCGCCATAGGCACAGCCGAAACACCTGCCGAGCCGATGAGCGGATTGATTTTGCCTCTTGTAATGAGATAGAGCAGTTTGCCCAGAAGCAGACCGCCGACAGTCGAGAACGAGAAGGCGACAAGGCCGAGAATAACTATCTTGATGGTTGACCATTTAAGAAATTCCGTGCCGTCCGCCGTTGCGCCGACAGTTACGCCGAGCATAATCGTAACAATGTTGCAAAGAGAATTCTGCGCCGTGTCACTGAGTCTTTCCGTAACTCCGCATTCCTTGAAAAGATTTCCGAGCATAAGGAAACCGATAAGGGGAGCTGCATCCGGCAGGAGCAGAGAAATTACGACAAAAACAATAATCGGGAAAAGAATCTTTTCGGTTTTTGAAACCTCACGCAGCTGTTTCATTTCAACCTTGCGCTCTTTTTCCGTGGTGAGAAGTTTCATAATGGGAGGCTGAATAAGCGGGATGAGCGCCATATAGGAATAAGCCGCAAGAGCTATCGGTGCGAGCAGATGGCTCGCAAGACGCGAAGCAACAAGGATTGCCGTGGGGCCGTCGGCTCCGCCGATAATTGCAATTGATGCCGCCTCCGACGGGGTGAATCCGAGCGCAATCGCTATAACAAAAGCCACATAGATTCCGAGCTGAGCCGCCGCGCCGAGAATAAGACTGACGGGATTAGCGAGCAGAGGACCGAAATCGGTCATGGCCCCTATCCCCATAAATATCAGGCACGGGAAAATCGAGCTCTTGACGCCTGCGTAGATAAGTCTGAGCACGCCGCTGTTGTACCAGTGCGCCCCCTCTACAAGGTGAGAGGTATCCATAATACCCGAAGGGTCTGCCATAAGCCCTGCATTGGGCATATTTGCAAGCAGGATTCCGAAAGCAATCGGTACGAGCAGCAGAGGCTCGAATTTCTTTGCAATCGCAAGATAGAGGAAAACACATGAAACAAGAATCATAACCAGATTCTGCCATGTCAGAGAGGCAAAGCCGGAGCCGTCCCAGATTCCTCTGACTATTTCAAAAATACTTGAGAGATTCATACAATGCACCTCAGCCTATTACTGCAAGAACTGTGTTTGTATCAACTGTTGAGCCTTTCTGAACAAACACCTGAGTAACCGTTCCGCTGCAGGGGGCGGCAATCTCGTTTTCCATCTTCATTGCCTCGAGAACCATAATTATGTCTCCTGCCTTTACCGGTTTACCTTCAGATACAGAAACCGAAAGGATGGTACCGGGCATGGGGGCAACCACTTTCTCACCGCTGCCTGCGGGGGCGGCGGGAGCCGGAGCGGCAGCAGGCGCGGGTGCTGCAGCCGGGGCGGATACGGGAGCATCGGAAACGGAAACTATCGATGCGCTGCCTTCCTCTACCTCGACCTCGTAATTTTTACCGTTGAGATTAACTATATATTTCATTTATTTATCCTCCAGAAGCTTAATCGACCTGAATCTGAGCCGCTCGAGCGGGATTCCGCTGCGGTTGCTGACTATCGCCATGATACAGGCCGCGGTAGGTTCATCCACATTAATAAGATTCGGCGAATCGTCTGCGCGGACCGCCTGCACCGCCGGCTGAGCCGCGGGCTGAACCGCAGCAGGCGCGGCCGCCTCTTCTGCGGGCTCCGCCGCCTTTTTCTTCTTTGTGAATGCGCCGATTATTTTTGAGAGGATTGTGATGAACAGAGCAAGCAGAGCAAGCTCCGCAAGCACAACGAGAATACCCACAACCGCCGTTCCGAGCGCTTCGGGAACCGTCATACCTTCACCCTGCCAGATTGCCAGTGTAATATGATTCATTGTTTTCACCTCAGTCAACTCTTGCTATTCTGTAATTGAAGGAGTTTTTCTCTTTCATTTCCCTTTTGTCAAAGAACGCCTCCGCCTGAGCGGGAAAAGCGATATATGAGAGCACATCTTCATCGTTCTTTGCCTTGCTGCCGATTTCCGCCTTTGCCTTTTCGAATCCGGGCTCAAGCAGGTCGGCATATCTGCACTCCACCGGTTTTTCATCACCGAGGATTTTCTTCTGAAGCTCGGGGTTGATTGCTCCGGGCGCTTTGCCGTATTCGCCTCTGATATAATTCTCGATTTCTCGTGAAACCACCTTGTATCTCTCGCCGGAGAGCACGTTCAAAACCGCCTGCGTGCCCACGATCTGGCTTGTCGGCGTCACGAGCGGAGGATATCCCATGTCCTCTCTCACCCGCGGGACCTCCTGCAAAACCTCCATGAGCTTGTCGGATTTTCCCGCCTGCTTAAGCTGGCTT